>NZ_JBQENK010000006.1:0-51645 GCF_052044735.1 Pseudomonas sp. 22526 | reverse complement strand
TGCCCGCGATTCTTTTACAACGCCAAAGGCGCGCGCTCGCACAAGGCGTTCAATGCCTTGGCCCATTGCGGGTCGTCGTTCAGGCACGGCACCAGCACCAACTCCTCCCCTCCCGCTTCGCGGAACTGCTCGCGACCGCGATCGCCGATCTCTTCCAGGGTCTCGATGCAGTCGGCGACGAACGCCGGGCACATCACCAGGATCTTCTTCACCCCCTGCCGGGCCAGCTCATCCAGGCGCGCCTCGGTGTAGGGTTCGATCCATTTGGCACGCCCCAGACGGGACTGGAACGACACCGACCACTTGCCATCCGCCAGCCCCATGCGCTCGGCAAATGCCCGGGCCGTGTTCAGGCACTGGCCGCGATAACAGGTGGCGGCCACCTCGGGGGTCGCGTCGCGGCAGCAATCGCCTTCCAGGCTGTGGCCGGGATTGAGCTTTTTCAGGTGCCGCTCGGGCAAGCCATGGAAGCTCAGCAGCAGATGATCGAAGTCCTGTTGCAGGTGCGGCCTGGCACTGGTCACCAGCGCGTCAAGGTACTCCGGCTGATCGTAAAACGGCTGCAGCAGCGAAAGCTGCACATCCAGTTGCTTGTCCCGAATCACCCGCCGGGCTTCTTCCACCACCGTGGTCACGGTGCTGTCGGCGAACTGTGGATAGAGCGGCGCCAGGGTGATCCTCTTCTGCCCCTGGGCCACCAGACGCAGCAACGCCGACTCGATGGACGGCTCGCCATAACGCATCGCCAGTTCCACCGGGCCGTGCTTCCACTCGCGGGTCATGGTTTCCTGCAGACGGCGGCTGAGCACCACCAGCGGCGAACCCTGCTCCCACCAGATCGAGGCGTAGGCATGGGCCGATTGCTCCGGACGCTTGATCAGGATCAACGACACCAGCAGCCGCCGGACCGGCCACGGCAGATCGATCACGTAAGGGTCCATCAGGAATTGATTGAGGTAGCTGCGCACATCCGCCACCGAGGTGGAGGCCGGCGAACCCAGGTTGACCAGGAGCAACGCGTGATCGGTCATGCAACATCCTATTTCAGAGGCGGCTGGACAAGTCGTCCAGGGCCGCGCGCAAATCAGTGAACTGGAAAGTGAATCCGGCGGCCTGCAACCGCGCAGGGACCGCGCGCTGGCCACCCAGCAACAACAACGACAACTCCCCCAGGCCGACGCGCAAGACGAAGGCCGGCACCGGCACTATGGCCGGCCGGTGCAAGACGCCGCCCAGGGTCTTGGCGAACTCGCGATTGCGCACCGGCTTGGGCGCGCAGGCATTATAAGGACCGCTGGCATCACTGCGGTGCAGAAGAAAATCAATCAGGGCGATTTGATCCTTGATATGAATCCACGGCATCCACTGCCGACCGTTGCCGATAGGCCCGCCCAGGGCCAGTTTGAAGGGCAGCAGCAAGCGCGACAAAAAGCCGCCCTCGGCCGCCAGCACCAGGCCCGTGCGAATCAGCACCACACGCACGCCCATGGCTTCGGCACGTTGCGCGGTCTCCTCCCAGGCGATGCATAACTGGCTGGCGAAATCCTCACTGACCGGGGGCGAATTCTCGGTCAGCTCGCGCTCCCCGCCATCGCCATACCAACCCACGGCCGACCCGGAGATCAACAACCCGGGTTTCTGCCCCCGGCTTTCCAGCCAGGCCAGCAGCTTTTCGGTCAGGGTAATGCGGCTGCTCCAGAGCAGCGCCTTGCGCTTGTGGGTCCAGGGCCGATCGGCGATCGGTGCTCCCGCCAGGTTGATGATGGCGTCGACCGGCTCCTCTGCGAGTTCGTCCAGGCGGGCGATGCCGCGGACCTGGGCGCCACACAGTTTGGGCACCTCGGCAGGCCGGCGACTCCATACGGTCAACTGATGGCCCTGGGTCAGCCAGTGACGGCAGAGCTGACGTCCCATCAAACCAGTACCGCCGGTCAGCAATATGTGCATGACATCTTCCTCGCGTGGCGTTTTACCCGGATCACTAGTCTATTTTTATATGCAGGGATCTTTTCAATCGGGCAGGCTCTGTGTTTAACAATAGGACACCCTGTAAAACCGATAGCGCCGAAAGTTATACCAAAAAACAAAATTGCATAGATTTTGACGACGGCGTCTGCACAGAAAGGTAAACGAGGCCCCTATGACCGTACCCATCGCAATCATCGGTACCGGCATCGCCGGACTCTCCGCCACCCAGGCGCTGAGAGACGCCGGGCATGTCGTGCAACTCTTCGACAAGAGCCGCGGCAGCGGCGGGCGTATGTCCAGCAAACGCAGCGACGCCGGCGCGCTGGACATGGGCGCTCAATATTTCACTGCTCGCGACCGGCGCTTCGTCACCGAAGTCCAGCGCTGGCAAGCCAATGGCTGGGCCGCCGAATGGGCGCCGCAGCTGTACAACTTCCATGGCGGCCAGCTCACCCCGTCGCCGGACGAACAGACCCGCTGGGTCGGTACCCCGCGCATGAGTGCCATTACCCGTGGCTTGCTGGGCGATACGGAGGCGCATTTCGCCTGCCGCATCACCGAGGTCTACCGCGGTGAACAGCATTGGCACCTGCAGGATGCCGAAGGTTTCACCCACGGCCCGTTCAGCCACGTGATCATCGCCACGCCGGCTCCCCAGGCCACCGCCCTGCTGGCCGCCGCACCGAAACTGGCGAGTGCCGCCGCCGGGGTGAAAATGGACCCGACCTGGGCTGTCGCCCTGGCATTCGAGACTGCGCTGGAAACCCCGGTGGAAGGTTGCTTCGTACAGGACAGCCCACTGGACTGGCTGGCCCGCAACCGCAGCAAACCAGGGCGCGACAACAGCCTCGACACCTGGGTCCTGCACGCCAGCAGCAGCTGGAGCCGCCAGCACATCGACCTGCCGAAAGAGGCGGTGATCGAGCAATTGCACGGCGCGTTCGCCGAACTGCTGCACAGCGCCATGCCTGCGCCAAGCTTCAGCCTCGCCCACCGCTGGCTCTACGCCCGCCCGGCCAGCAGCCATGAATGGGGAGCCCTGGCGGATGTCGACCTGGGACTCTATGTGTGCGGCGACTGGTGCCTGTCCGGTCGCGTCGAAGGAGCCTGGCTCAGCGGGCAGGAGGCCGCCCGCCGGTTGCACGAAAACCTGTAAGCGCATCACCCCGCGTAACTTTGCTGCTGTCGCAATGGACAGCAGCCTGCCTTCTCCGCTCAAAACCCGAACCACACTTCTGCTCATCGGACTGTTCCGCGATGAAGAAGAACGCGCGCTTATGCGTGGCCAGTCGGCAGTCGAATGGGCATAGCCCAGCGACCGTCAGATGAGCAGGAAATGGCCCGAAAGCCCCACCGCACAAACCTGTACAAAATATTTAACTTGCACACCTTTGATCCTATGATGAGGCAAAGTTGTACAAACCCATATTTTCGTACATGAAATCCCAGAGCCCTCCACATGCCCGACCCTCCGACCCAGGCCGACAAACCGAGAATCGCCATCAGCGCCTGCCTGCTGGATGCGCCTGAATCACGCCAGTACCGTCCCGGCACGGTGCCGCTGCTGGTGCCACTGGTCCTGCTAATGCAGGAATCCCCATGCAACTGATCTGGCTACGCAGCGACCTGCGTCTGCATGACAACACCGCGTTGAGTGCCGCGACCCAGCGCGGGCCGACTGTGGCCGTATACCTGCTGAGCCCGCGGCAATGGCAAGCGCATGACGATGCGCCGTGCAAGGTCGACTTCTGGCTGCGCAACCTGGAACAGCTGAGCGACGACCTGGCCCGGCTGAACATCCCGCTGCTGATCCGCGAAGCGCCGAGCTGGGAACAGGCGCCCCAGGTGCTGCTGCAACTGTGCCGGGAGCTGGCCATCGAGGCGCTGCACGTCAACGAGGAATACGGCATTCACGAAAGCCGCCGCGATACGGCGGTGGCCAACCTGCTGAAGAGCCAGGGCGTGAGCTTCCACAGTTACCTCGACCAGTTGCTGTTCCGGCCCGGCAGCGTGCTGACCAAAAGCGGAGGCTACTTCCAGGTCTTCAGCCAGTTCCGCAAGGTCTGCTACAACCGACTGTACAGCGCCCTGCCGCCACAGCTGGCGGCGCCCGGGATGCAAGCCGCGCTGAGGATAAAGACCGATGCGGTGCCCCGGCAGGTCGAGGGCTTCCCGACACCCAGCCCACACCTGCAAGCGCTCTGGCCGGCAGGCGAACGCAAGGCACAACAACGCCTGGCGCATTTTGCCGAGGCGCAGCTCGACCACTACCAGGCCGAGCGCGACTTCCCGGCCAAACCCGGCACCAGCCAGCTTTCGCCCTACCTCGCCGCCGGCGTGCTGTCACCACGCCAATGCCTGCACGCGGCCCTGCAAAACAACCGGGGCGAGTTCGTCAGCGGCAACCCCGGTGCCGTCACCTGGATCAACGAGCTGCTCTGGCGCGAGTTCTACAAACACATCCTGGTGGGCTACCCACGGGTGTCCCGGCACCGGCCCTTCCGCCCGGAAACCGAAGCCGTGGCCTGGCGCGATGCCCCCGATGAGCTGGCAGCCTGGCAGCAGGCCCGCACCGGCCTGCCGATCATCGATGCGGCCATGCGCCAGTTGCTGGAAACCGGCTGGATGCACAACCGCCTGCGGATGATCGTGGCGATGTTCCTGACCAAGAACCTGCTGATCGACTGGCGCCTGGGCGAACGTTTTTTCATGCGCCACCTGATCGATGGCGACCTGGCGGCGAACAATGGTGGCTGGCAGTGGAGCTCATCCACCGGCACCGACTCGGCGCCCTACTTCCGAATCTTCAACCCCTTGAGCCAGTCGCAAAGGTTCGACAGCCAAGGGACTTTCATCAGGCTCTGGCTGCCGGAGCTGGCGGGGCTGAATGAAAAGGATATCCACAACCCGGCCGCCATGGGCGGCCTGTTCGGCGTGGCCGGTTACCCGCCGCCGATGGTCGATCTGTCGATGTCCCGCGAGCGCGCCCTGGCGGCCTTCAAGCACCTGCCGCCGCGGCTGGCTGCCGAGGAGTATCAGGAATAAGGGGCGGCAGGCGTCCGTCAGTGGTTTCACACAGCCTGCGGCCACTGCCTTACACTGCGCGCCTATGACCACTATTCCTGTCACCCAGATCGCCGAAACAGCGGTCACCTGCTCGAGCTGCGCGGCCTGCTGCTGCCAACTGGAAGTGATGCTGATCACCGAAACCGGGGTGCCCGAACGTTTTATCGACACCGACGATTGGGGTGGCGAAGTCATGCTGCGGCTGGATGATGGCTGGTGTGCCGCGCTGGATCGCAACAGCATGCTGTGCAGCATCTACGAACAACGGCCGCTGATCTGCCGGGAGTTCGAGATGGGGGAAGCGGACTGCCTCAACGAACGCCGCGGCATCGCCACGGCGTATCGCTGAAAGGGTCTTACAACGGCATGGTGTAATGCAGCGAGTAGCTCTCTACACCGTCGTTGGGCGTCGCGATACCGGCGTTGGAATAGTGCGTGGCACGGATACCGACTTCATGCCCGCCGTTGAAACGCAGGCCGAAACCGAAGCGGTCCTCGAACTGGAACGCCGAACCGAGCTTGTTGTCCTCCACCTCGGTGTTGGCGAACAGCGCCACGCCGATCCCCGCCTCGATGTAAGGCTTGATGTTTTGCCCGGCAAATTCGTACACCAGCACTGGTGAGAACGACAGGCTGTGGTTGCTGGACTTCTCGTCGCCGTCCCAGAAGGTATAGGCGCCGCTCCAGTAGCCGGTCAGGCGACCGACATCGCTTTGCAACCAGCTTTTGTCCCAATCGAATTGCATGCCCAAGCGATAGGCCTGAGTCGAATCGCTGGTCTGCCCCACCGAAAACTCGACGCCAGCCGCCTGTGCCGAAAAACTTTGCCCCAACAGCGCGGCCGCAAGCGCAGCCAAACAAAACATTCGTCTCATCAGGAACATCCTTTTCAAACGATTTGCATGGTGTTGTACAGATGTCACACACACGTTAGTAGAAATCCGCGCTGCAACGGAAGTTCAGCGCAAATCGCCGTTTCTGCGTGATTCTTTTATAGAGCGAAGCTTTGCACCGCTCCCGTCTCTTTCCAGAGCAGCGGCAGAATATGTCTGAAGTGATACGGATCGCCACTGGTCCAGAACTGAGTCTGGCGTGCCGGCCCCGCGGCCAACAGCTCGCGCTCGCCGAGCAGGCGCTCCAGCTGGCGGGCAACCGCGGCCCCGGTATCGATCAGGCTGATGTCCTCGGGGATCATCGACTTGAGCAAGGGCTTGAGAAACGGATAGTGGGTGCAGCCGAGGATGATGGTGTCGCAACCGGCCGCCAGCAGCGGCTCGACATAACCCTGCAGCAGTTGGCGCAACGCGGGGCTGTGCAGATCCCCGGCTTCGATCCGTTCCACCAGGCCCGGGCATGGCCGGGTAATGACCTTGATGTCGGTGGCGAAACGATCGAGCAAGGCAGCGAACTTGGCGCTCTGCAAGGTGCCGGTGGTGGCCAGCACGCCGACCACGCCGCTGCGGGTGGCGGCGGCAGCCGGCTTGACCGCGGGCTCCATGCCGACGATGGGCCAGTCCGGGTAGTCCCGACGCAGGTCGGCGACGCCGGCCACCGTCGCGGTGTTGCAGGCCAGCACCAGCGCCTTGGCGCCCTGCTCGCGGAAAAACCCGGCGACCAGGCTGCAACGCTGACGGATGAATTCGGGGGTTTTCTCGCCGTAGGGAATGTTGCCGCAATCGGCTACATACAGCAGCGACTCGTGGGGCAGGCGCTGCTGGATTTCCGCCAGCACCGACAAGCCGCCGACGCCGGAATCGAAGACACCGATCGGCGCCTCACGCATGTGGGGCCCCACAGACGCTGCAGCCCGGGTCGCGCTTGACCCGCAGTTCGCGAAAGCGCGTGCCCAGGGCATCGATCAACAATAGGCGGCCCACCAGCGGCTCGCCGAATCCCACCAGCAGCTTCAAGGCCTCGAGGGCCTGCAGGCTGCCCACCAAGCCCACCAGCGGCCCGACCACACCGGCTTCGCTGCAGGTCAGTTCGGCTTCGCTGCCGTGCCCATATAAACAGTGGTAGCACGGGCTCTCGGGACGCCGTGGGTCGAACACCGACAGCTGCCCTTCCAGGCGAATCGCCGCGCCACTGACCAGCGGCTTGCCGGCGGCGACACAGGCGGCGTTCACCGCCTCGCGGGTCGAGAAGTTGTCGGTGCAATCGAGCACCAGGTCCACGGCTGTGACCGCGGCCGCCAGGGAGTCGGCATCCAGCGCGGCGCGATGGGGCACCAGCTGGATCTCGGGATTGATCGCGGACAAGCGACGCATCGCCGAATCGACCTTGCTCAGGCCGACGCTGTCGGTGTCATGGATGATCTGGCGTTGCAGGTTGGTCAGGTCGACCCTGTCGAAGTCGGCCAGGTGCAGCTCGCCAACGCCCGCGGCGGCCAGGTACAAGGCCACCGGAGCGCCCAGGCCGCCCAGGCCGACGATCAATACGCGGCTGGCCTTGAGTCGCAACTGACCGTCGATGTCGACGTGCTGCAACAGAATCTGCCGGCTGTAGCGCAACAACTCCTGATCGTTCAGCACGGCAGGCTTCCTAAGCTGATGCGTTCATGACCGCCCAGGTCGACACGGCTGTGGACCTCGGCAAACCCTTGGCTGAGTAACAGGTCACGCACCGCCGGCGCCTGGTCGTAGCCATGCTCCAGCATCAGCCAGCCGCCGGCCTCGAGGTGCCCTGGTGCCTGGGCGATGATCAGGCGCAGATCGTCCAGCCCGTCCTTGCCCGCGACCAGGGCGCTCTCCGGCTCGAAGCGCACATCGCCAGCCGCCAGGTGCGGGTCGGCATCGGCGATATAGGGCGGATTGCTGATGATCAGCTGATAACGCTCGCCTTGCAGGGCGCTGAACCAATGGCTGCTCAGTACCCTGACATTGTCCAGTTGCAGGCGTTGGCGGTTGCGTTCGGCCAGGGCCACGGCTTCCAGCACCCGGTCGACCGCGGTGACCCGCCACGCCGGACGCTCGCTGGCCAGGGCCAGGGCAATGGCGCCACTGCCGGTGCCCAGGTCGAGCACCTTGGCCGGGGTGGCGGGCAGCAGTTCCAGCGCCGCTTCCACCAGCAACTCGGTGTCGGGGCGCGGAATCAGGGTGTGGGGTGCCACTTCCAGGTCGAGCTTCCAGAACCCCTGCTGGCCAAGAATATAGGCCACCGGCTCGCCGGAGCGGCGCCGTTGCAGGTAACTGGCGAAGGTCAATGCCGCTTCACTGGGCACGATCCGCTCGGGCCAGGTGTGCAGGAAGCTGCGCGGCTTGCCCAGGGCAGCGGCCAGCAGCAACTCGGCATCCAGACGGGCCGTGGGCGAATCGGGCAATTGGGCGGCGCGCAGCAGGCTGGCGATGATGGTCATTTGTGTTTACTCGCCCAGTGCCGCAAGTTGATCGGCCTGGTATTCGGCCAGAAGCGGTTCGATCACGGCCTCGACGCCACCGGCGAGGATTTCATCGAGGGAATAGAGGGTCAGGTTGACGCGGTGATCGGTCACCCGGCCCTGGGGAAAGTTGTAGGTACGAATGCGCTCGGAGCGGTCGCCCGACCCCACCAGCAGCTTGCGTTCGCTGGCAATCGCATTGGCCGCGGCGCTGGTCTGCTGGTCGTTGAGCTTGGCCGACAGCCAGGACATGGCCCGCGCCCGGTTCTTGTGCTGGGAACGCTCTTCCTGGCACTCGACCACGATTCCCGACGGGATGTGGGTGATGCGGATCGCCGAGTCAGTCTTGTTGACGTGCTGGCCACCGGCACCGGAGGAGCGGTAGGTGTCGATCCGCAGGTCCGCCGGGTTGATCTCGATGGCTTCCTGCTCGTCCGGCTCGGGCAATACCGCCACGGTGCAGGCCGAGGTATGGATACGGCCCTGGGACTCGGTGGCCGGCACCCGCTGTACGCGGTGCGCGCCGGATTCAAATTTCAGCTTGCCGTAGACGTTCTCGCCTTCGACCCGGGCGATGACTTCTTTATAGCCGCCGTGTTCGCCCTCGTTTTCCGAGAGGATCTCCAGCCGCCAGCCACGCCGCTCGGCATAACGCGAATACATGCGGAACAGGTCGCCGGAGAAGATCGCCGCCTCGTCGCCACCGGTGCCGGCGCGAATCTCCAGGAACACGTTGCGCCCGTCGTTGGGGTCCTTGGGCAGCAGCATGCGTTGCAGGGTGCTTTCCAGCTCGACCAGCTGTTCCTTGGCCTCGCGGACTTCTTCCACCGCCATTTCGCGCATGTCCGGATCGCTGTCCTTGAGCAGCGCCTGGGCGCCCTCGAGGTCGGCCTGGACCTTGAGTACCTGTTTATAGGTCTCGACGATCGGCTCGACTTCGGCGTACTCCTTGGAATAGGCGCGGAACTTGGCCTGATCGGAAATGACTTCGCCGTCGCCAAGCAACGCGGTCAATTCCTCGAAACGGTCCTGGAGGACATCCAGCTTATTGAGCAGTGACGCTTTCATTGCGGTTTTTTATCCGAAGAGTCCGAAGCGCCCTCACCGAGGGCAAAGAGTTCCTGGGCCATGGCCAGCGCATCCAGGCGGCCTTCAGCGGTCAGCTTTTTCAACTGGACGCTGGGCGCATGCAGCAATTTGTTGGTCAGGCCGCGAGCCAGTTGCATCAGGACGTCTTCGGCGCTGCTGCCGTTGGCCAGCATGCGCTGGGCCTTTTGCAGTTCCTCGTCGCGCAGGCGCTCGCTCTGCTGACGATACGCCTTGAGCACATCCACCGCAGCCAGCTCGCGCAGGCGCACCATGAAGTCCTCGGCGCCGATGTTCACCAGCTCTTCCGCCGCCTGCGCCGCGCCTTGACGGCTCTTGAGGTTTTCGGCGACCACTTCGTGGAGATCGTCGACGGTATAGAGGTAAACGTCGTCCAACTCGCCGACTTCCGGCTCGATATCCCGGGGAACGGCGATGTCCACCATGAAGATCGGCTTGTGCTTGCGCAGCTTCAGCGCGCTTTCCACCGCGCCCTTGCCCAGGATCGGCAACTGGCTGGCGGTGGAACTGATGACGATGTCGCTGTGCACCAGCTCCTGAGGGATATCCGACAGCAGCACGGCATGGGCTCCAAACTGTTCAGCCAGGGTGCTGGCGCGCTCCAGGGTGCGGTTGGCGACCACGATGCGCTTGACCCCCAGGTCATGCAAATGGCGGGCGACCAGGGTAATGGTCTCGCCGGCGCCGATCAGCAGCGCCTGGCTGCGCTGCAGATCACTGAAAATCTGTTTCGCCAGGCTCACCGCGGCAAAGGCCACGGAAACCGGGTTTTCGCCGATGGCGGTATCGGTGCGCACCTGTTTGGCGGCACTGAAGGTGGCCTGGAACAGTCGCCCCAGCAGCGGACCAATGGTTCCGGCCTCACGCGCCACGGCGTAGGCGGATTTCATCTGCCCGAGGATCTGTGGCTCGCCCAGCACCAGCGAATCCAGCCCCGAGGCGACACGCATCATGTGACGAACGGCCGCATCGTCTTCGTGCACATAGGCACTGGCGCGCAGGTCTTCGAGGTTCAGATGGTGGTACTCGGCCAGCCAGCGCAGCACCACATCCGCCGAAAGGTGATCCTGTTCTATATAGAGTTCACTGCGATTGCAGGTGGAGAGGATCGCAGCTTCGCGGCTGTCGGTGAGGCGGCAGAGCTGCTGCAAGGCCTCAACCAACTGCTCAGGGGTAAAGGCCACGCGCTCGCGGACGTCTACTGAAGCAGTCTTGTGGTTAATACCGAGTGCGAGGAAGGCCATTCAAGGTCGCTGATGATGTCGAGAAGCCGACAATTGTCCTACTTCGAAAGATTCAGAACAACCACTGCCGACTATTGTCCCAATAGACTGCCTCTGTAAGGCATCCGCTGAGTCTCGGTTATGTTTGGCCGAAGGCTTGTGTCATGATGATCCGACCGCAGGTTAGTCGTCCTCTTCCTATATGAATAGATCTTCCGCGTTGCTCCTCGCTTTTGTCTTCCTCAGCGGCTGCCAGGCCTTGGCACCCGTTTCGCCGGACGCTACACCGCCGGTCGAAGACAGCACTCCGGCTCCTGAAAAGCCCAAGGTTTACTCCTCGTTCAGCGAAGACACGATCTTCAGCCTGCTGAGCGCGGAACTGGCTGGCCAACGCAATCGTTTCGACATTGCCCTGGACAATTATGTCACCCAGGCCATCAACACCCAGGACCCGGGCA
Source organism: Pseudomonas sp. 22526 (assembly GCF_052044735.1). Lineage (NCBI taxonomy): Bacteria > Pseudomonadati > Pseudomonadota > Gammaproteobacteria > Pseudomonadales > Pseudomonadaceae > Pseudomonas > Pseudomonas sp. 22526. Next base: position 40,447 of record NZ_JBQENK010000006.1, on the reverse strand, counting down.
TCTCCGAGCGGGCGTTCCGCATCGCCGAATACCTGGGCGCCGACCAGGCCGCGCTGGACACGGCGCTGATCTGGGCGAAAAACGCCCCGGACGACCTGGAAGCCCAGCGCGCCGCCGCCATCCAGCTGGCCCGCACCGGGCGTTACGACGAATCCATGGTCTATATGGAGAAAGTCCTGCAGGGCAAGGGCGATACCCACTTCGATTTCCTCGCGCTGTCGGCCGCCGACACCGACCAGGACACCCGCAACGGTCTGATGAAGAGTTTCGACCGCCTGCTGCAAAAACACCCGAACAACGGCCAACTGGTCTTCGGCAAGGCGCTGCTGCTGCAACAGGACGGCGACACCCGCGAAGCCTTGAAGCTGCTGGAGCAGAACCCGCCGGAAGAAGGCGAAATCGCGCCGATCCTCCTGCGCGCCCGCCTGCTGCAGAGCCTCAGCCGCGCCGACGAAGCCCTGCCGCTGCTGGAAAAAAGCATTCGCAAGTACCCCGACGACAAGCGCCTGCGCCTGACTTACGCGCGCATGCTGGTCGAGCAGGATCGCATGGACGATGCCAAGGCCCAGTTCTCCAGCCTGGTCCAGCAGTATCCGGAAGACGACGAGCTGCGTTACTCCCTGGCGCTGGTCTGCCTGGAAGCCAAGGACTGGGAAGAAGCCAAGGGTTACCTGGAAGACCTGATCGCCCGGGAAAGCCATGTCGACTCGGCGCACCTGAACCTGGGTCGCATCGCCGAAGAACTCAACGACCCGCAGGGCGCGCTGGTGGAATACGGCCAGGTCGGCCCAGGTAACGACTACCTGCCGGCACAATTGCGCCAGGCCGACATCCTGATGAACAACGGCCGTACCGCCGAAGCCGAAAAACGCTTGGCCGCCGCCCGCGACACCCAGCCGGACTACGCCATCCAGCTGTACCTGATCGAAGCCGAAACCCTGTCCGCCAATAAACAGGGCGACAAGGCCTGGAAGATTCTCCAGCAAGCCCTGCAGCAATACCCGGACGACGTGAACCTGCTCTACACCCGTGCGATGCAGGCCGAGAAGCGCAACGACCTGGCCCAGATGGAAAAGGACCTGCGCCTGATCATCAAGCGCGAGCCGGACAACGCCATGGCACTGAACGCCCTCGGCTACACCCTGTCGGATCGCACGACCCGCTACGCCGAAGCCAAGGCCCTGATCGAACAGGCCCATCAGCTGACCCCGGACGATCCGGCGGTACTCGATAGCCTGGGCTGGGTGAACTATCGCCTGGGCAACCTCGCGGAAGCCGAACGTTTGCTGCGCCAGGCGCTGGAACGCTTCCCCGACCAGGAAGTCGCCGCGCACCTGGGCGAAGTGCTCTGGGCCAATGGCAAGCAACGCGAAGCCAGGCAGATCTGGAGCAAGTTCCTCAAGGATCAGCCCGACAGCCCAATCCTGCGCAGCACCATCAAGCGCCTGACCGGATCAGAGACCCTTTAAGACTATGTTTTTGCGCCACCTTATCGTTTTCAGCTTTATCGCTCTGCTCGCCGGCTGTTCGGGTTTCGGTACCCGTGAGTCCGTCGAGGGTCACGGCAGCCCTGCGCTATGGCGCGAACACAAACAGCAGTTGACCGGCCTCGACGGTTGGCAGATCAACGGCAAGATCGGCATTCGCGCGCCCAAGGACTCGGGCAGCGGCACGCTGTTCTGGCTGCAGCGCCAGGACTACTACGATATCCGCCTGTCCGGCCCGCTGGGTCGTGGCGCTGCCCGCCTGACCGGTCGCCCCGGCCAGGTCGCGCTGGAAGTCGCCAACCAGGGACGTTATGAGGCGCCGACCCCGGAAGCCCTGCTCGAAGAACAGCTGGGCTGGAACCTGCCGGTGTCCCATCTGGCCTGGTGGGTTCGCGGGCTGCCCGCCCCCGACAGCAAGAGCCGCCTGACCCTGGATGGCGACAGCCGCCTGTCCAATCTCGAACAGGACAACTGGCAGGTCGAGTACCTGAGTTATGCACAACAGAGCGGTTACTGGCTGCCCGAGCGAATCAAGCTGCATGGCCGCGACCTTGACGTCACATTGGTGATCAAGGAATGGCAACCACGCAAGCTGGGGCAGTAAGCATGAACGCACCACGACTGACCCTGCCCTCCCCGGCAAAACTCAATCTGATGCTGCACATCCTCGGTCGCCGGGAAGACGGCTATCACGAACTGCAGACGATCTTTCAGTTTCTCGATTACGGCGATGAAATCACCTTCGCCGTGCGCGATGACGGCGTCATTCGCCTGCATACGGAGTTCGCCGGCGTCCCCCACGACAGCAATCTGATCGTGCGGGCGGCCAAGCAGCTTCAGGAACAGTCCGCTTGCCCACTGGGCATCGATATCTGGATCGAGAAAGTCCTGCCCATGGGCGGCGGCATCGGTGGCGGCAGCTCCAATGCGGCGACCACCCTGCTGGGCCTCAATCATCTCTGGCAACTGGGCTGGGACGAAGATCGCCTGGCCGCGCTGGGCCTTTCCCTGGGCGCCGACGTGCCGGTTTTCGTGCGCGGGCATGCGGCTTTCGCCGAGGGCGTGGGAGAAAAACTCACTCCGGTGGACCCCGAGGAGCCCTGGTATCTCGTGCTGGTGCCGCAAGTCTCTGTAAGTACAGCAGAAATTTTTTCCGATCCGCTGTTGACACGTGACACTGCGCCCATTAAAGTGCGCCCCGTTCCCAAGGGAAACAGCAGAAATGACTGCTTGCCGGTGGTTGCAAGGCGTTATCCAGATGTACGTAACGCATTGAATTTGCTAGGTAAATTTACCGAAGCAAAACTGACCGGAACTGGAAGTTGTGTGTTTGGGGGCTTCCCAAGCAAAGCTGAAGCTGATAAAGTCTCGGCCCTTCTTACAGAGACCCTTACAGGGTTTGTAGCAAAAGGAAGCAACGTTTCGATGTTGCATCGCAAGCTGCAAAGTCTGCTCTAAAAGGAACCAAGTGCCAGGCACTTGATGCAACAGATACAGGGGCGTCGCCAAGCGGTAAGGCAGCAGGTTTTGATCCTGCCATGCGTTGGTTCGAATCCAGCCGCCCCTGCCATTTTCCTTATACTCATCCAGGTATACCCTCAGCCTTCAGGTACTGCGCGTGTCCAAGATGATGGTCTTTACGGGGAACGCTAACCCCGATCTGGCTCGGCGTGTCGTACGTCAGCTGCATATCCCTCTCGGTGACATCTCTGTCGGTAAGTTTTCCGACGGCGAAATTACCGCTGAGATCAATGAAAATGTCCGCGGTAAAGACGTCTTCATTATTCAGCCGACTTGCGCTCCGACCAACGATAACCTGATGGAACTCGTCGTGATGGCTGATGCCTTCCGCCGTTCCTCAGCGACTCGAATCACTGCTGTAATTCCTTACTTTGGTTATGCCCGTCAGGATCGCCGTCCGCGTTCCGCACGTGTGGCTATCAGCGCGAAAGTCGTGGCTGACATGCTTACCGTAGTCGGCATCGACCGTGTTCTCACGGTTGATCTGCATGCTGACCAGATTCAGGGCTTCTTCGATATTCCGGTAGATAACATCTACGGCTCCCCGGTTCTGGTGGATGACATCGAAGACCAACGTTTCGAAAACCTGATGATCGTCTCCCCGGACATTGGTGGCGTCGTGCGTGCACGTGCCGTTGCCAAATCCCTGGGCGTGGATCTCGGGATCATCGACAAGCGCCGTGAGAAAGCCAATCACTCTGAAGTGATGCATATCATCGGTGACGTTGAAGGCCGTACCTGCATCCTGGTTGACGACATGGTCGATACCGCCGGCACCCTGTGCCACGCGGCCAAGGCCCTGAAAGAGCATGGCGCTGCCAAGGTCTTTGCCTACTGCACACACCCTGTGCTGTCGGGTCGAGCAATCGAGAACATTGAAAATTCCGTGCTGGACGAGCTGGTGGTGACCAACACCATCCCGCTGTCCGCTGCAGCACAAGCCTGCGCGCGTATCCGTCAACTGGATATCGCACCGGTTGTTGCCGAAGCGGTTCGCCGCATCAGCAACGAAGAATCGATCAGCGCGATGTTCCGCTAAGGCCCTGCCCTAGCCTTACATCTCGATGACGAAAAGCGCCCCGCCCCGGCATTCCTGTCGGGGCGGGGCTTTTTTGCCCATACCGTGCCTGGCGCTGGTCGCAAACGCCGCTCGGTAATGGCTATTTTGGAGATACAAAATGACTGATTTTATTCTGAACGCTCAAGCGCGTACTGACCTGGGGAAAGGTGCGAGCCGCCGCCTGCGTCACGCTCTGAACATCCCTGCCGTTGTATACGGTGGTGACAAGCCTGCTGAGTCCGTGACCATCCTGGCCAAGGAAATCACCAAGCTGTTCGAAAACGAAGCTGCTTTCAGCCACGTTATCGAGCTGAACATCGACGGTGCCAAGCAGAACGTCATTGTTAAAGCCATGCAGCGTCACCCAGCCAAGCAGTTCATCATGCACGCTGACTTCGTGCGCGTTGTTGCTGGCCAGAAACTGACCGCTATCGTTCCAGTGCACTTCATCAACGAAGCTGCTCCGGTCAAGAAAGGCGGCGAGATTTCGCACGTTGTTGCTGAAATCGAAGTGTCCTGCCTGCCGAAAGACCTGCCTGAGTTCATCGAAGTCGACCTGGCTGACGCTGAAATCGGCACCATCGTTCACCTGTCGAACATCAAGGCCCCTAAAGGCGTTGAGTTCGTCGCTCTGGCTCACGGTAACGACCTGGCTGTTGCCAACGTTCACGCTCCACGTGTTGCTCCAGAAGCTGCAGAAGGCGCTGCAGAGTAATTCACTCTGCTTGCCGGAGTTACCGGAAACATCGCGGACTGGAACGTAGCGAGAAAGCGGGCGGGAACGCGGAGTTTACATAATGGTAAATGAGCACTTGTCGTCCACTTTCGCCGCACGCTCCCGTCGCGGCGATGTTATCCACAACTCCAAGGAAGGGCCCCTATCGTGACTGCCATCAAACTGATCGTTGGCCTGGGTAATCCAGGCGCCGAATACGAACAGACCCGGCATAACGCAGGGGCCCTTTTTGTTGAGCGCATCGCCGAGAAACAAGGCGTCAACCTTGTGGCCGATCGCAAATATTTCGGCCTGACCGGGCGCTTTTCGCACCAGGGTCAGGACATTCGTCTGCTGATACCCACCACCTACATGAACCGCAGCGGCCAGGCCGTGGCGGCATTGGCCGGTTTCTTCCGCATCAAGCCCGAAGAAATCCTGGTGGCGCATGACGAACTCGACCTGCCACCCGGCGTCGCCAAGCTCAAACAGGGCGGCGGGCATGGCGGGCACAACGGGTTGCGCGACATCATCGCGCAACTGGGCAACCAGAATACCTTTCACCGCTTGCGGCTTGGCATCGGCCACCCGGGCGTCGCCAGCATGGTCTCGAACTTTGTCCTGGGTCGCGCGCCACGCGCCGAACAGGAAAAGCTCGATGCCAGTATCGATTTTGCCCTCGGCGTGCTGCCGGATATCTTCGCCGGTGAATGGAACCGTGCGATGAAAAACCTGCACAGCCAGAAGGCCTGACTCTTATCCGAGGGGAAACACCATGGGATTCAACTGCGGCATCGTCGGCCTGCCTAACGTCGGCAAGTCCACCCTGTTCAACGCCCTGACCAAATCCGGTATCGCGGCCGAGAACTTCCCCTTCTGCACCATCGAGCCGAACAGCGGCATCGTGCCGATGCCGGATCCGCGTCTGGACGCCCTGGCCGCCATCGTGGTGCCCGAGCGCGTGCTGCCGACCACCATGGAATTCGTCGACATCGCCGGCCTGGTGGCGGGCGCCTCGAAAGGTGAAGGCCTGGGTAACAAGTTCCTGGCCAACATCCGCGAAACCGATGCCATCGCCCACGTGGTCCGCTGCTTCGAAGACGACAACGTGATCCACGTGTCCAACAGCGTCGACCCGAAACGCGACATCGAGATCATCGACCTGGAACTGATCTTCGCCGACCTCGACAGCTGCGAAAAGCAACTGCAGAAAGTCGCGCGCAACGCCAAGGGCGGTGACAAGGACGCCGTGGCGCAGAAGGCCCTGCTTGAGCAACTGATCGCTCACTTCACCGAAGGCAAGCCAGCGCGCAGCCTGATGAAGAACATGAGCGCCGAAGAGAAGCTGGTGATCAAAGGCTTCCACCTGCTGACCACCAAGCCGGTCATGTACATCGCCAACGTTGCCGAAGACGGTTTCGAAAACAACCCGCACCTTGACGTGGTCAAGGCGATCGCCGAAGAAGAAGGCGCCGTGGTGGTGCCGGTCTGCAACAAGATCGAAGCGGAAATCGCCGAACTTGAAGACGGCGAAGAGAAAGACATGTTCCTCGAAGCCCTGGGTCTCGAAGAACCTGGCCTGAACCGCGTGATCCGCGCCGGCTACGAAATGCTGCACCTGCAGACCTACTTCACCGCCGGCGTCAAGGAAGTGCGCGCCTGGACCGTCCGCGTCGGCGCCACCGCACCGCAAGCCGCTGCCGTGATCCACACCGACTTCGAGAAAGGCTTCATCCGCGCCGAAGTGATCGCCTACAACGACTTCATCCAGTTCAAGGGTGAAGCCGGTGCCAAGGAAGCCGGCAAATGGCGCCTGGAAGGCAAGGACTACATCGTCAAGGACGGCGACGTGATGCACTTCCGCTTCAACGTCTGACCTGACTTTGCGAAATGCCCCGTGGCTTGAAACTCAAGCCACGGGCTCGCCGATAGGACTCCAGACCCTGCTGGCTGCTACGCCCCCCTTATTACTCCCCCCTAATTACCCATGCTCTCCGGACATCCCCTCTCCGCCGAAGCCCCATGCCCGCTGTCTGGCCAACACCTGTTCTGTCTGAGCGCCACGGACACTTCATCGCGCCACGCGACAGGAGTACCCTGCATTCCTCTGACACAGGCAGATACTTGCATGTGCTCTGCTTAACTCTATGCACTCGCTCACGCTACGCACGGACAGGGCCCCGCCACAGATGCAAAGGAAAGTAATAGTCGTCGATGATCACCTGCTGACACTGATCGGCATCCGCGCGTCGCTCAGCGATGACAGCACGTTGCAGATCGTCGGCGAGGCCCAGGATGTCGAAGGGCTTTTCCAGCTATTGGCCGAGCAGCCCTGTGACCTGGTCATCACCGACCTGATGATGCCCCACAGTCAACAGGCCGACGGCATCCGCCTGATCGAGCAGTTGCGCCGTCGTTATCCGGCCATCGCGGTCATAGTGGTGACCATGCTCAACAACCCGGCGCTGCTGGCCTCGATCCTCAAGCTGGGCGTCCAGGGGCTGATCAGCAAGCGCGGGGTACAAGGCGACCTGCAGATGGCGGTTCGCGCCAGCCAGGCCAAACCCTTCATATCCCCGTCCATCCGGCATCTGCTCAACCCCGGCCATCCCCTGGCCGAGGTCGAGCAACTGTCCCCACGCGAAGTCGAGGTCTTGCGCCTGTACGGTGCCGGGCTTTCGGTCAATGAAATAGCCCTGCACCTCAACCGTTCCAAACAGACCATCAGCAGCCAGAAAAGCAGCGCCATGCGCAAACTCGGGCTGGATAACAATGCCAGCCTGTACCTGTACATCCAGGAAGTCGGGCTGGCCTGAGACTATGCCTAACACGCTAGCGGGCCTGTCACGTCTGACCCTCTGGATCACGCTCTTGCTGACCAGTGTTGCTGCCCTGGGCGCCACCGAGCCTGAGCCTGCGCCGCTATCCCTGGCCACGCTGATGGCCATGCGTCAGACGCTGCCCCCGCGCCCGCTACGGGTCGCCGAGGTAAGCGCCTCCAACGAACAACCCGAGCCTCGCGGCAACGATGTCCTCAACCAGATCACCAACGACTACCTGGAACACATCAGCCAGTTTCTCGAACTGCCGATCCAGCGCGTGCCCTACCCTACGGTGGACACCGCCATCGCCGCCCTGACCACCGGGGACATCGACCTGATGCCCCGCGCTACCGAGTACGAAAGGAAGCAACCCGGGTTCATCTACAGCCTGCCCTACCTGGACAACGAGCCGATCATCGTCGGCCGCATTGCCGACAAGGACCTGTCCCCGGACCTGGCGGGCAAACGCGTGCTGGTCCCTGCCTACTATGTACAGGCCGAAACGGTCGGCAAGGCCTACCCCAAGGCCGAACTGATAGTGATCCAGAGCATTGTCGAAGGCCTGCAACGCCTGGCCGACGGCGAGGCCGACGCGCTGATCGGCGATCAGTTGCGCAGCAATTTCTACATGCGCAGCCTGGCCAACCTCAAGCTGCAGAACAAATACGTCGCCAACCTGCCGGCCATGGGCTTCAGCTTCGCCGCACGGGGGCATGAAGACAATCTGGTCACCCTGATCAACGCCTCGCTGAAGACCATTTCCCGGGAGCGCAAACAAGAAATATTGCAGCACTGGGAACGCTCGCCCTGGCTGTTCGCGCCGACCGACTCCTTCGCCCTCAACAGCGCGGAGGACAGCTGGCTCAAGCGCCTTCCTTCGCTGAACCTGATCGCCCGCCAAATCCCCAATTACCTGTACCGCAAGGCCGACGGCCAATGGGCCGGGCTGGCGTTCAATGTGCTGCGCAGCCTGGCCGACGACTATCAGCTGCAACTGAACATCATCGACAGCCAGTCGCCGGAAATCGACCAGCAGCGCCTGGAAAACGACGAAGCCCAGATCGCCCTGTCCCTGGCGGCGACCCCAGCCCTGCAAAAAAGCCTGCTGTTCAGCGATGGCTTCGGCACCGAGTACTGGGCCTTCATTACCCGCAAGGGCGCCAGTTCCCCCAGCTCGCTGGCGGCCCTGGGCGGCAGGCGCCTGGCACTCCAGGCCGGGCACCCGCTGCAGTCGCTGCTGGCGAGCCGCTACCCGACGATCGAACTGGTGCTCACCGACCACTACGCCCAGTCCGTGCAACTGGTGGAACAGGGCATGGTCGACGCCATGCTGAACAGCGCCGCCGATGCCCGAAAAATGACCAACCCGGGGCTGCGCGTCGGCAAGCAGTTCCAGGCCCAGCCCGACCCCCTGGTGTTCGCCGTATCCGCCAAGCACCCCGAGCTCCTGAGCATCCTCAACAAGCTTCTCTACTCGTTGAAGAACTCGGACAGCAACCAGGACCACATCAGCGTTCTGGCGCGGCCCACGACCAAGGGCTCGCTCTGGGACTATCTGCCGAGCTGGGTGTGGCAGACCGCTGCACTGGTCCTGGTGCTGGTGTTGCTGTCCTTGCACTGGAACTGGCGCCTGCGGATTCAGATCCGCAAGCGGCGCGCCGCGCAGAATCAGCTCAAGGACCAGCTGGCCTTCCAGTTCGCCTTGCTCAACGGCTTGCCCATTCCCCTTTACGTACGCGACCTGCAGGGGCGCCTGAGCACCTGCAACCACGCCTATGAGCAGTTCTTCGGCCAATCCCTGGACGAGATCCGCGGCACCACGCCCCAGGAGCAAGGCATAAGCCCACCCGCGCTGGCCCGGGAACTGGAGGAACAGCACCAACGGCTGCTGGATAACCGCCAGTCGCAGTTCCTCGACAGCGTGATCGAGGTCGACGGCCAGACCCACCATATCTACCAATGGCTGGTGCCCTTCTACACCGCGCTCGGCAAACAGCAGGGCCTGCTGGGGGGCTGGATCGACATCAGCGTGCGCAAGCACCTGGAAAACAAACTGCTCGAAGCCCAACAACAGGCGCTCGACGCCAGCGCGGCGAAAAGCCAGTTCCTTGCGACCATGAGTCATGAGCTGCGCACCCCGCTGAACGCCATGGTCGGCCTGCTGGAGCTGGAAACCAGCGGCTCGTCCGCGCCCTCGCAGAACCTGAGCATCGCCCAGCAGTCGGCGCAATCGATGATCGACCTGATCGGCAATATTCTCGATCTGGACAAGGTCGAGACCGGGCAGATGGAACTGGCGCCCAGCCCCACCGAGCTCGATCAACTGCTGGAGAACTGCCTTGAGCTGTTCGCCGTCCAGGCCCGTGAAAAACACCTGGAACTGAAGCTGGAACACAACCTGGCCCCGCGGCGGCGCTATCAGGTGGACGCCATGCGCCTGACGCAAATCCTCCATAACCTGCTGTCCAACGCCCTGAAGTTCACCGCTCACGGCCAGGTCGAACTGAAGGTCCGGGAACTGGACTCGGCCCCGCGCCAGAGCCGGCTGATATTCCAGGTCAACGACACCGGTGTCGGCATCGCCGAGGAACTCCAGCCGCAGATCTTCGCGCCTTACCAGCAAGCCTATGCCGAGATCGCCCATCAGCACGGCGGCTCCGGCCTGGGCCTGAGTATCTGCAAACAGTTGGTCGAGCTCATGGGCGGCAATATCCGGCTCGACAGTGCGCCAGGCCTGGGTTGCCGGATCAGCTTCGAACTGCTCCTGCCCTGGCAACCCGTCGTCGAGCATGAAACACCGCAGGTCGCTCAAGACTCTGCGGCAGCCACCGCGCTGAATGTGCTGATCGTCGACGACGTCTCCACCAACGGCCTGGTGCTCGAGCAACAACTGCTCAGGCTCGGCCATCGAGGCACCTACGTCGGCAGCGGCAAGGCGGCCCTGCTGGCCTGGGAACAGGGCAACTTCGATGTGCTGATCACCGACTGCAACATGCCGGAAATGGACGGCTACGCCCTCACCCGCAACGTCCGGGCCGCGGAACAGGCGCGCGGCCTGCCAAGGCTGCCGATCATCGGCTACACCGCCCGCGCCCTGGCCGATGAAAAGCAGCGTTGCCAGGCGGCCGGCATGGACGACCTGATGGTCAAGCCCATCGTCCTCGAACGCCTGCGGGAAATACTCGACGGGCTGAAAGCCCTCGGGCCATCCAATCCATCCCTCAAAGCCTCCCTCACGCCTCCCCTCGCCCCAGCGCCTGACGAGGAAGCCGCCGCATCGTTCGACCTGGCCTACCTGGAGGGTTTCCAGAACGATCCGCAGCTCAAGGAGCGGCTGTTCCGGGAACTGCGACGCAACCTGGAACAGGAGCGCGAGCTGCTGAGCGCCCCGCTGCCCGACACGCCGGACTTCCTCGAGCAGTGGGTCCACCGGGTCAGCGGGCTGGCCTGCACGGTCGACTCGCCAGCCTTGATGCGGGCCTGCCTCGACCTGCAACGCGCGGCCCGCCAAGGTGCGCAGAATCTGGACGACCAACGCGAAGCCGTGCTGGCCGTCATCGAACGCATGCTGCGCGACATCGAACGCCACGGCTGACCCGTTCCGGGCAGCCTTGCGCACAGCATCCCGACCCTGGGCGACACCCAGGCCGGCGCCCTGAAACATCTTGTTCCACTCCCTCCTCGCGCCTTTCGTACTCGTCTCATACAAGCCCGCAAGCCTGCTCGGCATCCTAGGAGCCCTTCGTTACCGGGCACTGCCAGCCACGGGCAACCCTGGCCGTGTCATGCAGCGGCCGGCATCGAAGACTTCAAGGAAGTCCACTTCATATACTTAAATCAAGGTGATTCGATGCTTCATAACAACCGCGCCACCGCCATGCGCAAGCTGCCGCTGGCCATCACCCTCGGCCTGGCTTCGCTGGCCAGCCAACAAGCCTTCGCCCACGGTTACATCGAAAGTCCGAAGTCCCGGGCCTTCATGTGCTCCGCGAACGGCGGCAACCTCAACCGCGATTGCGGCCCCGTCACTTACGAACCGCAAAGTGTCGAGTACTCGCCATCGGTCCAGCATCACTATCCCAAGGATTACTGCTCGGGCGACTTCACCAAATGCGGCCCGGCGAACGGCACCATTCCGGCGGGCGGCATCACCAGCTTCTCCCAGCTCAACGAGCAGACGGCGACCCGCTGGCAGAAAACCACGATCAAGCCGGGCATGAATGAATTCACCTGGTATTACTCCGCCGGTCACGCCAGCGCCTACTACCAGTTCTACATCACCAAGAAAGACTGGAACCCGAACCAGCCGCTGACCCGCGACTCCTTCGAGATGACCCCGCTGCTCAATGAAGACGCCGGCGGCGCGCGTCCGCCAGCCGGTGGCAGGACCAAGCACAAGGTCAACATCCCGGCCGATCGCAACGGTTACCACGTGATCCTGGCGACCTGGAAAATCGCCGACACCGCCGCCACCTTCTACCAGGCCATCGACGTCAACATCGACAACGATGGCGCGCCGATTCCTGACTGGAAGATCCTCGGCGCGGTGCAGCCTGAACAACTGCGTGTCGGCGACAAGGTCAGCACCCGCGTGTTCACCAATGCCGGCGAACAGCCGAACCGCCAGACCCGCCTGAACATCGAGACCGAAGACCAGGCCAAGGCCAACAACTGGCCGTACCTGCTGGCACAGAAGGTCAACAAGGCCAATGTTGGCTACGTGATGGGCGAGCTCAACGCCAATAACGAAGTCGTGCCCAACTACGGCAAGAACACCATGTACGCCAAGAACAACAGCGACGTGGTACACGTGGAAATCCAGAAAGAGCAGCCGAGCATTCCTGGCGAGCTGAAGCTTTCCGGCCTGCAGGCCGAGTACATCCTGAAGGACAACGCCACCGACCTGCACTTCAACGCCATTGCCCAGGGCGGCAAGTACACCATCAGTTCGACGGTCTTCAACGGCAAGAACGAAAGCATCGCTCACGTGCAAGCCGAGCCTGGCAACAACACCCCGCACTTCTCCATCCCGCTGCGTAACGTCAGCGAAGGCGAGTACGACGTGGTGGTCGTGGCCAAGCCGGAAAAAGGCGAGCAGCTGCAACAAAGCCAGCGCATCACCCTGAAAGCCGAGGAAGTGGGCGGCGGTGACTACGACTTCGTCTTCCCCAAAGGCCTGACCGGCTACAAGGCCGGCACCAAGGTTCTGGCCAAGGACGGCAACGTCTATGAGTGCAAGCCGTTCCCTTACAGCGGCTACTGCATCCAGTGGAACGCTGGCGCCACTCAGTACGAGCCGGGCGTTGGCAGCAACTGGAAGGACGCCTGGATTCGCAAGTAATCCATAACCTGACCAACCGCAGCGTGGTGCCTCGGCACCGCGTTGCGGACCTTGGGAATCGACATGAATCACCCTCACTACTCAAGACCGCGCAGGCTGCTGCACTGGCTGTTCGCCGCCGTTGTCCTGTGGGCCACGATCAGCGGCTATGCCAGCGCCCTGCTGCAGCCCTCCCCTTCGATCAAAGAGACGCTGGCCTTTATCAACGTCTCGCTGACCACCCTGCTGGTGCCGCTGTTCGTCCTGCGGCTGTTTTACCTGGTGCGCCATCCCGCTCCGTCGGCCCCCGCCCATCAGAGCGCGGGCGAACGCCGCCTGGTGCATGCCGGGCACGGCGCATTGCTGGTCACCCTCGGCACCGTGCTGCTCAGCGGCGTGCTGATGATGTCGCGCCCGATCGACCTGTTCGGCCTGCAGCTCCCGCAGCCCTTGCAGGACCCGGCGGCCACCACCTTTTTCGAAGAGCTTCACCACTACAGCTGCATGGTTCTAGCCCTGCTGGTGACCGGCCATATCGCCGCGGTGATCCTCCATCAACTGCGCGGGCATGGCGTGCTCAGACGCATGCTGCCCAAACGCTCATGAAAACGATGTTCCCATGGCGCCCGCGCGGCTCCGGCCAACGCTACCTGCTCCCCGCCAGCCTGGTCGCCCTCGGCCTGTGGCTGACCTGGCTCGGCCTCGACAGCTGGACCTACCGGCAAGTGCTGGCGGGCCAGCCGGTGCCGGCCGCAGTACCGAGCGCCAGTGCCGAAAAGCTGCTGCCCACGCCCCTGGACGAGCGCAACATCGCCCGGGTCTTCGGTGCCGTGCCGGTCGAATTCGACAGCGCGCAGGCCAGCCTGCCGCTGGTCCTGCTCGCCAGCCTGTTGGGCAACCAGCCCGAGCAATCCAGGGCGCTGATCCAGTATGCCGACAGCCGGGCCTTCTACTCCCCGGGCGAACGCCTGCCCGACGGCACGCTGCTCAAGAGCGTCAGCGCCGATCAGGTGGTGGTACTGCGCAACGGCCGTGAACAGAACCTGCTGCTGCCCGGGCGCCAGATGCGCCTGCTCAGCCCCCAGACAACCCCTCCGGCGGTCGCCGACCAAAAAGCCACGGCCCTTCTGCAAGCGATAGAGAACACACCATGAAACTGTCCAAGATTGCAGGCGCCATGCTCAGCCTCGGCCTCCTGCTGAATGCCCTGCCCAGTAGCGCGGCCCTCACCACCCAGCGCCTGTGGACGCTGAACATGAAGGACGCCGAACTGCGCGACCTGGCCAGCGAAGTCGGGGAAATCACCGGCAAGACCCTGGTGGTCGATGCCCGCCTGCAAGGCAAGGTCAGCGTGCAATCGTCCAATGCCCTGGACAAGGACGGTATCTACTCGCTGTTCCTCAGCGTGCTGCGCAGCCAGGGTTTCGTCGCCCTGGACCAGGGCGACCGGGTGCTGATCATGCCGGCGGTGGAAGCCAAGACCAAATCCAGCGAGCAATCGGGCGATGAGTTCGTGACCCGGGTCCTGGACCTGCGCAACGCCAACGCCGCGGAAATTTCCGGAGTGGTCCGCCCGCTGGTGAGCGACGACGCCTATGTCGCGCCCTCGGCCAGCTCCAATGCCCTGGTGGTTTCCGACAGCGCCAGCAACGTCGAGCGCATCCGCCAGGTGGTCAGCGAACTGGACCAGGCCGGCAACCGCTCGTTCAGCACCGTAGCCCTCAAGCACGCCTGGGCCAGCGATGTGGCCCGCACCCTGAACGAAAGCATCAGCCAGACCGGCAACGGCCCCAGCGACGCCAAGGCCGTGGGCGACGCCCGCAGCAACCGGGTGATCCTCGCCGGCTCCGCCCAGGCTCGCCAACGCATGGCCGAGCTGGTCAGGGCCATTGACGTGCCGAGCAACGCCAACGACAGCGCGCGGGTGGTACGCCTGCACCACAGCGATGCCAAGCAGCTGTCGAAGCTGCTCAACGGCATCGGCAAGCGCCTGGAAGACAGCAATCGCGGTGGCGGCGAAGGCAAGGGCGGCGGCAGTTCGATACTGGTGAGCGCCGACGAAAGCCAGAACGCCCTGGTGCTGATGGCCGACCCGGCGCAACTGAGTATGCTCAATAAAGTCATCACCCAACTGGACCAGCCACGGGCCCAGGTCCTGGTGGAAGCGGCCATCGTCGAGATCAGCGGCGACATCAACGAAGCCCTTGGCGTGCAATGGGCGGCGCGCGCCGGCAATGTCGCCGGCGGCACCAATTTCAGCGGCACCGGCCTGTCGATCGGCACCCTGCTGAGCCAGGGCAAGGACAAGGACAAAAGCATCACCCTGCCGGACGGCGCCATCATCGGCATCGGCACCAGCAATTTCGGCGCGCTGGTCACCGCCCTGTCCAGCGACTCGAAGAACAACCTGCTGTCCACCCCGAGCCTGCTGACCCTGGACAACGAAGCGGCGGAAATCCTCGTCGGCCAGAACGTGCCCTTCCAGACCGGCTCCTACACCACCGACACTGCCGGCGCCAGCAACCCCTTCACCACCGTGGAACGCCAGGACGTCGGCGTGACCCTCAAGGTGACGCCGCACATCAACGAGGGCAACACCCTGCGCCTGAAGGTCGAGCAGGAAAGCTCGGAACTGGCCAGCGCCCCGCCCGGCATCACCACCAGCGACGTGATCACCAACAAGCGTTCGGTGAAAAGCACCATCCTCGCCGACGACGGCCAGATCATCGTGCTCGGCGGCCTGATCAAGGACAACGTCAAGACCCAGGTCAGCAAGGTGCCGGTGCTGGGCAGCATTCCCTGGATCGGCCGGCTGTTCAGCAGCACCAAGGACGTCACCGAAAAGACCAACCTGATGGTCTTCCTGCGGCCGACCCTGGTACGGGGCAGCGCCGATGCCGTCAATGTCAGCGAGCGCAAGTACAACGACCTGCGCAAGCTGCGCGCCAACAGCGACAGCCGCAACGCCCTGGCCCTGCCCGCCGACTCGCGCCAGCTGTTCGATGCCGCGCCGCAGGAGGCGACCATCGACATGCGCGCCAACGAGCCACGCCGATGAGCCCGGTCGCGCGCCTGCCCTTTGGTTTCGCCAAGCGTCATGGGGTCCTGCTGGAGCCCTTGGAGAGCGGCCTGCAGCTTTACTGCCGGGCCGACACGCCGGTGGAAATCCTCGCCGAGATCCGCCGCTGCCATGGCCCGCTGCTGGGTCACCGGATACTCGACACCGAGGTTTTTGCCGAGCGGCTGGCCGAGCAGTATCGCGACGGCCGCGACGACGCCATGCAGATGGCCGAAGGCCTGGGCGACCAGATCGCCGGCCAGGACGACCTGGCCAGCCTGGCCGAACAGCTGCCGCAGATCACCGACCTGCTGGAGCAGGAAGACGACGCGCCGATCATTCGCCTGATCAACGCGATCCTCGGCGAGGCGGTCAAGGTCAAGGCGTCGGATATCCACCTGGAAACCTTCGAACAGCACCTGTCCGTGCGCCTGCGGGTCGACGGCCTGCTGCGCGAAGTGCTGCGCCCGCGCCGGGAACTGGCGGGCCTGCTGGTATCGCGGATCAAGGTCATGTCCAAGCTCGATATCGCCGAAAAGCGCATCCCCCAGGACGGCCGCATCGCCCTGCGCATCGGTGGCCATGAAGTGGACGTGCGGGTCTCCACCCTGCCTTCGGCCTACGGCGAGCGGGTGGTGATGCGCCTGCTCGACAAGCAGGCCGGGCGCCTGAACCTGGGGCGGCTGGGCATGGCCGAGGCGATCCGCGGCAAGCTCGAAGACGCCCTGCTGCGCCCCCACGGCATCCTGCTGGTCACCGGCCCCACCGGCTCCGGCAAGACCACCACCCTGTATGCCGGGCTCAGCAGCCTGAACAACCAGACCCGCAACATCCTGACCATCGAAGACCCGGTGGAATACCACCTGGCCGGCATCGGCCAGACCCAGGTCAACACCAAGGTCGACATGACTTTCGCCCGTGGCCTGCGCGCCATCCTGCGCCAGGACCCGGACGTGGTCATGGTCGGCGAGATCCGCGACCGGGAAACCGCCGACATCGCCGTGCAAGCCTCCCTCACCGGCCACCTGGTGCTGTCCACCCTGCACACCAACAGCGCCATCGGCGCCGTCACCCGCCTGCTGGACATGGGCATCGAACCCTTCCTGCTCTGCACTTCGCTGCTCGGCGTGGTCGCCCAGCGCCTGGTGCGGGTGCTCTGCAACGATTGCAAAAACGCCGCGCCCGCCGACGCCGCGGCCTGCCAGCAGTTGAACCTCGACCCGCAACAGGCGCCGGTGCTCTATCACCCGGTCGGCTGCCCGGCCTGCCAGCACAGCGGCTATCGCGGCCGCCAGGGCATCTACGAACTGGTGCTGTTCGACGAGCCGCTGCGCCAGCTGATCCACGAAGGGGCTGGCGAGGCCGCCTTGACCCACTACGCGCGCCAGCATGCCCACAGCCTGTTCGCCGACGGCCGGGACAAGGTGCTGCAAGGCGTCACCAGCGTCGAAGAACTGCTACGCGTAACCCGGGAGCATTGACCGTGGCCGCCTACGAATACCTCGCGATGTGCAACGCCGGGCGCAAGACCCGCGGCGTGCAGGAAGCCGACAGCGCCCGGCAGGTCCGCCAGCTGTTGCGCGAACGCAATCTGATCGCCCTGCAGGTCAAGCCGGCCCGCGGGCACAAGGACCGCTCCGGCGCCGCGCTGACCAGCAGCCAACGCCTCAGCCCGGCGCAACTGGCCTTGCTGACCCGCCAGCTGGCGACCCTGGTCCAGGCCTCGCTGCCACTGGAAGAAGTGCTGGCCGCCGTCGCCGCGCAATGCAGCAAGCGCGCGCAGCAGAGCATGATGCTGGCGATCCGCGCACGGGTACTGGAAGGCCATGACCTGGCGCGAGCCATGGGCGAATACCCGCGCGCCTTCGCCTCGATGTACCGGGCCACGGTGGCCGCCGGCGAGCGCGCCGGCCATCTGGCCCAGGTCCTGATGCAGCTGGCCGACTACACCGAGGCCCGGCACGCCGCCCGCCAGCAGCTGCAACTGGCCATGCTGTACCCGAGCATCCTGCTGCTGGCGGCCTTCGGCATCGTCGGCTTCCTGCTCAGTTTCGTGGTGCCGGATGTGGTCAAGGTGTTCATCGACAGCGGCCAGCAACTGCCGGTGCTGACCCGCGGCCTGATCGCCACCAGCGACTTCGCCCGGGATTACGGCCTGGTCCTGCTGCTGATACTCGGCAGCCTCGCCGGCGGCCTGCGCATGGCCCTGCGCAAGCCCGCCCTGGCGATGCGCTGGCACCAGGCCCAGCTGCGCTTGCCGGTGATCGGACGGGTCATCCAGGCCAGCAACAGCACCCGCTTTGTCAGCACCCTGGCGATTCTCGGGCGCAGCGGCGTGCCGCTTGTTGATGCCCTGGAGATTTCCGCCGAGGTGGTCGCCAACCAGCAGATTCGTACTCGTATGAAAGACGTGGCGCGTGCCGTGCGCGAAGGTAGCGGACTGACCCGGGCCCTGGAACAGAGCGGCGATTTCCCGCCGATGATGCTGTACATGATCGCCAGCGGCGAGCGCTCGGGGGAACTGGACAGCATGCTCGAACGCGCCGCCCACCAGCAGCAGACCCAGCTGTCCAACGGCATCGCCATGCTGGTCGGGCTGTTCGAGCCGGCGATGCTGGTGTTCATGGGCGCCAGCGTGCTGGTCATCGTCCTGGCGATCCTGATGCCCATTCTCAACCTCAACCAACTCATCACCTGAAGAGCACACAACATGCGCAACCCTTCCCGCCAACGCGGCTTCACCCTGATCGAGATCATGGTGGTCGTGGTGATTCTCGGTGTCCTGGCCGCCCTGGTGGTCCCGCAGATCATGAGCCGTCCGGACCAGGCCAAGGTCACCGCCGCCCGCAGCGACATCAAGGCGGTGGCCACGGCCCTGGAAATCTACAAGCTCGACAACCACCACTACCCCTCGACCCAGCAGGGCCTGGAAGCCCTGGTGAAAAAACCGGCCGGCCTGCCGGCGGCCCTCAACTGGAACCCCGACGGCTACCTCAAGCGCCTGCCCAAGGATCCCTGGGGCAACCCTTACCAGTTCCTCGCCCCGGGTCGCGAAGGCTCGGCTTACGACCTGTATTCCTTCGGTGCCGACGGCCGCAACGGCGGCGACGGGACCAATGCCGACATCGGCAACTGGGAGCCTTGAAGTGCGCAAGCCAATGGCGGGTTTCACCCTGCTGGAGCTGCTGGTGGTCATGGTGATCATCGGCTTGCTGGCCGGCATGGTCGGGCTGGTGCAGAGCGACTCGGGCGGGCAGAAGGCCCGACGCGAGGCGGAGCGCCTGCAGAACCTCATTGGCCTGCTGCGTGAAGACGCAGTACTGAACAACCTCAACCACGGCCTGCGCCTGGAGCCGGACCGCTACGCGGTGCTGAGCCTCGACCGCAGCGGCCAGTGGCAGGCGGACAAACGCTTCAAGGAGCACCGGCTGCCCGGCGAGCTGCGCCTGAACCTGAAGGATCCACGACCGCAGGGCAAGGAGCCGCAACTCTGGGTGCTGGCCAACGACCAGATCTCGCCCTTCAGCCTGCTGCTGGAATACCGCCAGCAGCCCTTGCTGTCGCTGTCCAGCGACGGGGTCGAGGAGGTGCGTCTTGCCCCGGTGCAATGAACAGGCGGGCTTCACCCTGCTGGAAGTGATGGTCGCCCTGGCCATCTTCGCCGTGCTGTCGCTGTCGCTCTACAGCGCCACCGAACACCTGATCGGCAACAACGGTGGCCTCAGCGAACGGACCCTGGCGCAATGGCTGGCGGACAACCGCCTGAACGAGCTGCGCGCCGGCATGCGCCAACCCCAGAGCCAGCGCCAGGAACCGATCCGCTTCGCCGGGCGCGACTGGTTGCTGACCAGCGAAACCGCCGCGGCGCCCGACCCGCGTCTGCTGAAGATCCTGCTCGAAGTCTCCACCGACGCGCCCATGCCCCGGCAACGCGCGCGCCTGGCGGGCTACCTGGAGGCCCGCCCATGAAACGCCGACAGCGGGGCTTCACCCTGCTCGAAGTGCTGATCGCCATGGCCCTGTTCAGCCTGCTCGGCCTGGCCTGCTATCAGTTGCTCGAGCGCATGATCCACACCGACCAGCGGATTCATCAGCACGAACTGCAACTGCGGCGCCTGCAACGTGCCGTGGGCATCTTCGAGCGTGACCTGACCCAGGCCATCGCCTACCCGGTCAACGGCAGTTCGGCGCGCCAGGCGCTGATCGGCGAGCCCGGGCGCATCCAGCTGGTACGAGGCGGCTGGAGCAATCCCTTGCAGCAGGCACGCAACGACCTGCTGCTGGTCACCTATCGCTGGAACGACAACCAATGGCTGCGCGAATACCGCAGCCCGGTGGACGGTCCCGCCCTGTCCGGCACTGCCGCGCAACAGCTGCTGCTCGATGGCGTCCGGCTCGAACGCCTGCGCTACATCGACAACCAGGGTAAGGCCCATTCCAACTGGCCCGTCGGCCAGGCGCCATTGAGCCTGCCCCAGGCCATTGAACTGGAGCTAGACGCCCCCGGTTATCCCGGCCTGCGGCGAGTGATCCTGCTGCCGGGCTTCAAGGGGCTGGAGCATGGTTAAGGGGTACAAACAACGGGGCATCGCGCTGATCAGCGTGCTATTGATCACCTCCCTGGCAACCCTGATCGTCAGTGACATGCTGGCCCGCCAGCGCCTGAGCCTGATCGGCAGTTCCAACCAGCTGTTGCAGCAACAACTGTGGCAACTGGCGCTCAGTGGCGAAGCCTGGGCCCGTGGCCAACTGCGCGACGACTGGCGCGATGAGCCGGAGCCCAAGCGCGTGCACCTGGGCCAGCGCTGGGCGCAAAACACACCGGTGTTCGACATCGACGGCGGGCGTATCCGCATCCAGCTGCAGGACCTCAGCGCGCGCTTCAACCTCGGCACCCTGCGCACGCCCAACGACCGGATCAGTCGCCTGCGTTATCAGCGCCTGCTGCAGGTACTCGGCCTGCCGCCCCACGACCCCACGCGCCTGCCGCCGGTCCGTGGTTTCGACGGCAAGCCGCTGGCCTGGAACGACAGCAGCGAGCTGATGCGCCTGGAAGGCGTCGACGCAGCAGTCATGGAGCGCCTGCGGCCCTGGGTCAGAACCACGCCGGGGGCCCTGAACCTCAACACCGCCCCGGCCGAACAACTGGCCAGCCTGGGCAAGCTCGACCTGGCCCAGGCCGTCGCCCTGGTGCAGGCGCGTCCCGCCGAAGGCTACAAGACGGTGCAGGAGTTTCTCGACGCCCCCGCGCTGAAGCAGCACGAGATCAACAGCCAGGGGCTCGACGTCAGCAGCCGCTATTTCCAGGCGGTGCTGGATGTCGAACTGGGCGACCGCCAATTGCGCCTGATCAGCCGCCTGCGCATCGAGCCGGACGGCCAGGTCAGCGTACTGCAGCGCACCCTCGCCGCCCCTTCCCGTTTTCCGGAGTAATCCCATGCAAGCTTGGCTTTACCTCACCACAGTGAATGCGGACGACGACGCGCCCGTCACCTGGTGGCAAACCGACGGCGAGCCGCTGCACGGCACGCTGCAACAGGCGGCTGTACTGGCCAGCCTGCGCCTGACCCTGCTGCTGCCGGCCGAAATCGCCAGCCATCACCGCTTCGACGTACCGCCGCGCAGCGGCCGCTGGTTGCAGCAAGCCATCCATTCGGTACTGGAAGAACGGCTGCTGGACGACCCCGAGCAGTTGCACCTGGCCCGCGGGCCATTGCAGGCGCGTCGGCACTGCCGCCTGTTCGTCCTGCAACGCCAGTGGCTGGAACAATTGCTGGAACGCCTGGCCAGCCATGGCCTGACGACCGAGCGCATTCATGTCGATGCCGACTGCCTGCCAGACAACCAGGCCCTCGCCCTGCGTTGCCACGACCGCTGGCTGATCGGCGGGGCCTGCCAGCAACGCCTGGCGCTCGACGACCAGGCCCTCGAAGAGCTGGCCCCGCTGCTGCCCGACGACCTGCAACGCAGCGAGGAAAAGCCCTGGCCGCTATTGGCCCGGGGCAGCACGCAGGCCATCGACCTGCGCCAGGGCGCCTTCGCCCTGCGCAGCCCATCGCGCGCACCCTGGCGGGCGCTGCTGGCGATCCTGGTCATCGCCTGCGGCGCTCAAGTGGCACAGGACCTGGGCCATCGCTGGCTGCTGCAACACAAGACCGCCCAGGTGACCGAGGCCAGCCTGGAACTCTGGCGCCAACGTTTTCCCGACGAGCCGCGGGTGATCGACCTCGCCCGCCAGGTCCAGGCCCGTGCCCAGCAGGCCGGCCAGCCCCAGCAAAGCCTGGCGCGCCGGCTCGACAACCTGGCCAGCCAATGGACCAACAGCGACGGTGGCGATACGCGGATCCGCCGTCTGGACTACCAACAGGCGCAAGGCTGGACCCTGCAAGTCAACGCGCCGGACTTCTCCACCCTCGAACGCCTGCGCGAAGCCCTCGCGCAGCAGGGCGCGAACGTGCAGGCCGACTCGGCCGTGCTCGCTCCCGACGGGGTCAGCGCCCGCCTGAAAATCACGGACTAAACCATGACCCGCCTTTTCAATCGTTACTCGAACCGCTGGCAGCAGCTACCGCCCCGCGATCGCCTGGCCCTGAAGCTGCTCAGCCTGTTTCTGGCGGTGACGCTGTTCTGGACCCTGCTCTGGAGTCCGCAGCGCCAGGCTTTGCGCCAGGCAGAACAGCAGTTCCAGGAGGCCCTGCAGTTGCAAACCGATCTGCTCAAGCTCCCTTCGTCCAGCAAGGCTCGCAGCCCGCAGGCCAACAGCCGCACGCTGGCCGGCCTGATCACCGCCAGCACGGCCGCGGCCAACCTGAGCATCGAACGCATGGACAGCGAACAGGCCGGACGCCTCAATCTCAACCTGGGCGGCTCGCTGCAAGACCTGCTGACCTGGCTGGACGAGGTGGAAAACCAGGGCGTCACCCTGGTGTCGCTGCAATTGGAGGTCGACCCTCAGGCCCTGGTCCAGGCGCGCCTGACCCTGGAGTCGAACTGATTGCGCCCGCCGCTCAGCGAGCGGGCTCCTCATCGACCCGCACAGTACCCTGCAGGCGCGGGCCCCAATCCTCGACCGCCGCCTGCTCGACCCGGCGCTCCAGGGTGCGGCGCCACGAAGGCACCAGCGGCAGTTCCAGGCACAGACGAATCTCCTCCAGCGCCACCTCGCGGGAAAACAGCACCGCGCTCAAGCGCGACAGCGGCCACTGCTCGAAGGGGCGCTCGACCTGCTGCAACACATCCCCGGCGCTCAGGCTGCCCACCTCCAGCACTCGGTAATACCAGCCGGTGCGCCCGCTCTGCTGGACCCGCAGCGACATGTCTTTCACGGCAAAGCGGTCATTGAGTTTCCAGCACGGCATGCGTCCCTGGGACACCTCCAGCAACACGCTGCCGACCCGGACACGGTCGCCCAGGCAGACATTCTGCTCGGTCCAGCCGTGGCTGCTGAAGTTCTCGCCAAAGGCACCCGGTTGCTCCAGCAACGCGTGCGGCCCCAACTCGGCGGCCCAGGCGGCGTAATGCTCGCGGGGGTAGTGATGAATGGCTTTTTCCGTGCCGCCATGCACCCGCAGGTCGCCCTGCTCGTCTTCCAGCAGGCCGACCGGACCCACCTGCAGACTGCCGGTGCGCGGGCTCTTGGCGATCGCGCTCATGGACCCCGGACGGCTGTAGGCCACGGCGCGGCCGGTCAACAGGGCATCGAGGGTTATACGCTCAGGGGTCATGACCTTACTCCATGGTTTCATCGGCGAACTGATGTTCCCGGCAGATCAACTCAATGTCGGCAGGCGCCAGCGGCTCTTCGGTCAGGCCGCAGAAAGGCCCGCCCGCGACCTGTTGGTGGAAGCGGCAGGTCTTGCACAGGCCGAAGCTCGGTACGTCCTGGGTGCGCTGCACGTTGCGCAGCAGTTCGCCGAGCAAGTGCTCCAGCTCCTTGGCCTGCCCGCCCATGCGTTGCGCGGCGGTCTCGAGGAACGCTGGCGGCATTACTTCCGCCAGCAGGGTCTTGGCCTGCTCGGTCAGCAGCAGGTGCACGCTGCGCTTGTCCCGGGCGTCCTGGCTTTTGCTGATCAGGCCCTTGGCTTCCAGCGCCTTGAGCGACTGCGACACCGTGCCCTTGGTCAGGCCCAGGTAGTCGGCCACCGCCAGCGGTGTATTGGAGTAGCCGTTGCAGCGCGCCAGGTACAGCAACGCGCTCAACTGGATCGGCTGGATATCCGCCAGCAGCGGGTGCTCGCGAAACCAGACGCGGGTCAGGCTGGTAAGCCTTTCAAGCAAGTCGAACAGCACAGGGGCATTCCCGAATCAATATCTGCGATAAATAGTATCGAATAAAAACTATATTGACAAAGGGCAAAGGCGGTGAAAACCTAAATACAGTATCGATCCGATACTTTTATTGGAGGTTCATCCCATGACACGCGCTCGTTACTACCACGCTGGCTGCCCGGTTTGCGTCGAGACGGAACAGACCCTGCTGGAACTGCTGGACCCGCAAATCAAAGTGGAAATCGTCCACCTCGGCCAGACGCCTGGGCGGATCGCCGAGGCCGAAGCCGCCGGCGTCAAGTCGGTGCCGGCCCTGGTGGTCGCGGACAAGGTCCTGCACCTGAACTTCGGTGCGGCCCTGGCCGACCTCAAGTAGATCCGCTCGCCAGCGCACTCCTGACGAGGCGCTGGCGCCCTCTTTTCTCGACGGATGAAACCGCCATGAACGTGAAAGTCTTCGACACCCATGTGCGCACCCGCGCCGGCCACTACCTGCACTTCGACGTGCTGACCGAAACCCACGACGCCGCCCTGGCCCGGCAATATGCCCTTGCCTGGCTGGACAGCCTGGGCGTGCGGGAAAGCGATATCTCGCAGAACGAATGCCGCTTCTGCCACAGTCAGATCGGCGATCCACGGGTGATGCAAGGCATCGCTCGCCAAGGCTATTTCATTATCCCGCTGCAAGGTTTCGCGACCGCGGGCTTCGAGACGACAGGCCTGGAGGTGAGCGGATGAACGCCTATAAACCGCTGGACTGCAACCTGCACGACTACCTGGAAATCGCCTGCATGCATGGTTACCGGCTGCTGGTGGAAGGGGTCGATGGCAGCCAGTTGGAAGCGCTCGGCAAGACCACCCGCACCAGTGCCAGCGGCGAAGAATTCCTTTGCCTGGAGGGCGCCGAAGGTCCGCTCGAAATACGCCTCGACCAGTTGCTGGCAATCACCCCGCTGGACGCCAACCGCAGCTTCGGCCGCATCCTGCTGGCCGGGCAACACTGCTCGATCTGACGCGGCAAGGGCCTTGGCCAAGGGCAAAAAAAAGCGCCGACATCGCTGTCGGCGCCCTTTCGTTCAAGGCATATCCTCAGGCTTTTTTGGTCCGTGGCAGGAAGATCGCCAGCAGGCCGAACAGCGGCAGGAACGAGCACAGGAAGTACACGTACTCGATGCCGTGGATGTCCGCCAGGTGGCCCAGCAGCGCCGCGCCGATCCCACCGAAACCGAACATCAGGCCGAAGAACACCCCGGCGATCATGCCGACATTGCCCGGCACCAGCTCCTGGGCGTAGACCACGATGGCCGAGAACGCCGACGCCAGGATGAAGCCGATCACCACGCTGAGCACGCTGGTCCAGAACAGGTCGACATGGGGCAGCAGCAAGGTGAACGGCGCCACGCCGAGGATCGAGAACCAGATCACCGCCTTGCGCCCGATCTTGTCGCCGATCGGCCCGCCGAAGAAGGTCCCGGCCGCCACCGCGCCGAGGAAGAGGAACAGGTGCAGCTGCGAGCTGGCCACCGATAGGTCGAACTTCTCGATCAGGTAGAAGGTGAAGTAGCTGGTAAGGCTGGCCATGTAGAAATACTTGGAGAACACCAGCAGCCCCAGCACCACCAGGGCGCTGAGCACCCGCCCCTTGGACAGCCCGTGAGTCGCCGCCTGGCCCTGCTTGAGCTTGAACAGCTTGAGGTGGCTGGCGTACCAGCGGCTGATGGCATAGAGCAGCCCTAGGGCGAACACCGCGAACAGGCCCATCCAGGCCACATTGCCCTGGCCGAAAGGAATGATGATCGCCGCCGCCAACAGCGGGCCGAAGGCGGTGCCGGCGTTGCCGCCGACCTGGAAGGTCGATTGCGCCAGGCCGAAACGTCCGCCGGAGGCCAGCCGCGCCACCCGCGAGGCTTCCGGGTGGAAGGTCGAGGAGCCGACGCCGATCAGCCCCGCCGCCAGCAGGATCAAGGCAAAGCTGCCGACCTGGGACATCATCAGGATGCCGATCAGGGTGCAGATCATGCCCACCGGCAGCAAATACGGCTTGGGATGGCGATCGGTGTAATAACCGACCCACGGCTGCAACAGCGAGGCCGTGAGCTGGAAAGTCAGGGTAATCAGGCCGACCTGGGTGAAGGTCAGGCCGTAGCTGGCCTTGAGCATCGGATAGATCGCCGGCAGCACCGCCTGGATCAGGTCGTTGATCAAATGCGCCAGCGCCACCGCGCCGATGATGCGCAGCACCAGGGGGCTGCTTTGAGAGGCCGCGGGAGTCGCCACAGAGGCGGACTGAAGGTTGCTGAGAGCCATGAGAGTTTCCGTACAGCAGATGGATGCGCAGTCGCAGGTAGGCCAATGTGCCATTTTTCGGTGCGCCGAGGCTATCCCCTTAGCTTGCTAACGACTTGAATATTTCGCTTGATGCGCAGCACAACAAAACATCGAAGCCTGCGTTCAGCGGCACGGCCGACGCAAACCGGCCAATACGGCGTAGCGACTAAAACACAGGTCAGGGGTCAAGGCCGCTGCACGCGCAATCGCAGGATGCACTGGCGGCTACAGGAGGGAATTGGATAAACGGTTGATAGCGTAGATAATTTTTTTATAAAAAGCGCTTGACGCCTCATCGTTCTACGCGAATAATGCGCGCCACTTGGCTACATAGCTCAGTTGGTTAGAGCATAGCATTCATAATGCTGGGGTCCGGGGTTCAAGTCCCTGTGTAGCCACCAAGTACCTCAACAAAGCCCGCCTTGTGCGGGCTTTGTTGTTTCTGGCTATCTCTCAACCTTCCCTCCCTGTATCTCCCTATCCTCGCCAAATCATTGAACCGAGGGGATACAAGCCCAAAACTCCGCCCCCTGCCCCATGAGCGCACCCGCCATTCTCTACGACTACCTGGGCCAAACAGTCACCTTCGATGCCGACGGCGGGATCAATACCACTGTCGCCGCCGCTAGCTTCGGCAAAGTCCCCCAACGAATGGCTTCACCTCGATTCCACCGATGCACCTACCAGATCTTGCAGGTGCCAAGCCTGTACAAGTCCTCTATAAAACTGCACTCCCTCCCTAAGGAAACCCCAGTCATGCACATGGAAGAGCACACACTGAGCGGAATGAGCGACGAGTTGAAACTCATGCTCGGCCGTTTTCGGCACGAACAATTCGTCGAGAAACTCGGATGGCGGCTGCCGGCCCATCCGAGCCAGCCAGGTTGTGAATGGGATCAATACGACACCGAACACGCCCGCTACCTCCTGGCGTTCAATGAAGACTGCGCCATCGTTGGCTGCGCCCGGCTGATTCCCACCACCTTCCCCAACCTGCTTGAAGGGGTGTTCAGCCATACCTGCGCCGGGGCGCCGCCCAAGCATCCAGCCATCTGGGAAATGACTCGTTTCACCACCCGCGAACCGCAATTGGCGATGCCGTTGTTCTGGAGAAGCCTGAAGACCGCCAGCCTGGCGGGCGCAGATGCCATCGTCGGGATCGTCAACAGCACCATGGAGCGCTATTACAAAATCAATGGCGTCCACTACGAACGACTGGGCCCGGTAACGGTGCACCAGAATGAGAAGATCCTCGCCATCAAACTCTCGGCTCACCGTGAACATCACCGCGGCGCAGCCGCACCGTCAGCCTTCATGTCCGACACATTATTGAAAGAGATAGCTTGATACAGGCCGAGTCGCCCTTCTGGTCGACTCGGAGATAGTAAATGCCCCTCAGATATAGCCCATCGCAACTGCGTAAGACACTGCCTGCACGCGGTTACTGGCGCCGATTTTGCGTTGGATGTTGCGGTGATGGTAATTCACGGTATCGGTGCACACCCCCATGATCACGCCGATTTCCTCCGAGGTCTTGCCGTCGGCCGTCCAGCGCAGCACATCACATTCCCTCCCGCTGAACTCCACATCCGTATTGAAGACACGCGCGTCGCTCTCCAGCTCGGAAATCTTCTCGTGGATCGCTGCCGCAAACGCCTTGGTCATCAGCTTCAAGGCTTCAAATTCCTGAGGACTGATGGGGTTGTCCTTGCGTGCCAGGCTTAACATCCCGACTCTGCCCTGGGCGTTGAACGAGGGTTGTGCCAGGCCATGGCATAAGTTTGAGTCGTTGGCTTCAGACCACAGGTCCGGGCAACCCCGGAACAACTCATTGCTCCACAAAATGGGGGCCGACGAGACTTTGCTGTGCTTCACCGTGGGGTCGATCACCGCGTAGTTAGCCGCCTGATATCGCTGCACCCAGTTCTCGGGATAATTGCCGTACATACAAGTCCTGGGCCGCATGAACGGGGTCACGCTGCACATGCCGTAGGCAAAAAAATCAAACCGTAGTTCGCGCAAGACCCTCAAGGTGACAGCCGTAAATTCCTGCATGTCCATGGTTCGCGCAAAGATACTATAAAAGTATGAATCCCATCCCAACTGCTGCCCTAACTCCATTTTGAGCACCACTAAAGTTGAAAACAGGCCGTTAGCCTAGACCAACCTGAACCCCTGTCAACAAGCAAAACCACAGAGTCATAGACCGCTTCGTACTAGCACTAGATTTCCTGCATCCGACCCAACTAACTAGCCATAGGACATTGCATCCTGACGATGTTAGTAAGCCATTAGTGCCTCCCAGCCGACGAATGAACCTGCCTCTTCACAATAATGCAACAGTTCACCCGGCGTGACTGCAGCCAGCCCGTTCATGCCCTAATCACTACAAGATCTGGTAGTTCCAGCCCCAAGAAATGCAGGTGTATAAACAACACCCGTTCAGCACCGCCACGAAGGAACAATAGTTAAAAACTGTAAATTATCTACCCGCACCAAATTAACTAACCATTTACTTTCAAAAAAATACCAGCCCAACTAAGGAGGATGCTGCCATGCCTGCTTCGCTTTCCCCTAGCAGCTTTAATGATCATCTTGAACTTCGCCGAAAAAATCGGGCCACCGTCGAACAGTACATGCGCACTAACGGCAAAGATCGCCTGCGTCGTCATGAATTGTTCACTCAGGATGGCAGTGGCGGCTCCTGGAACACCGAAACCGGTGAACCCCTTGTGTTCAAAGGCCACCTGAAGCTGGCCGCCCTCGGCGAATGGCTGGAGAAATGCTTTCCAGACTGGCAATGGCACAACGTCCGGGTGTTTGAAACCGACAATCCCAACCACTTCTGGGTGGAAAGCGACGGTCGCGGCAAGACCCTGGTTCCCGGTTACCCCGAAGGTTATTGCGAAAATCATTACATCCATTCTTTCGAACTGGATGACGGAAAAATCACGCAGAACCGTGAATTCATGAACCCCTTCCAACAACTTCGCGCCTTGGGCATCCCCGTTCCAAAAATCAAGCGTGAAGGTATCCCCGCCTCATAAGCCCCCTTATTCATTGGAGATTGAGCATGCCTAATAGCGCAGCGCAACAACTAACCGCTAGCGACACCACTGAACTTCGCCGCAAAAACCGCGCCACCGTCGAGCAATATATGCGTACCAAAGGCCAGGACCGCCTGCGCCGTCATGAACTATTTACCGAAGATGGTACAGGCGGTTTATGGACCACCGACACCGGCGCGCCGATTGTAATCAGTGGCAAAGCCAAGTTGGCCGAACATGCTGTTTGGTCACTCAAGTGCTTCCCGGACTGGGAGTGGTACAACGTCAAAGTATTTGAAACCGATGATCCCAACCATTTCTGGGTCGAGTGCGATGGCCACGGCAAGATTCTCTTTCCCGGCTATCCGGAAGGCTATTACGAGAACCATTTCCTGCACTCCTTCGAGCTGGAAGACGGCAAAGTAAAACGCAATCGCGAGTTTATGAACGTCTTTCAACAACTGCGCGCCCTGGGTATTCCAGTACCGCAAATCAAACGCGAAGGCATTCCAACTTAATTCTCTCGTGAGAGTGATCGCATCATGGAAGACTTACTGAAACGGGTATTAAGTTGTGAAGCGTTCCAGCAGCCTCAATGGAGCGAGCCCTCACAATTGCATGACGCGCAGGCCTACCTCAGGGACAGCGCCTCATTGATTCGGGTAGAGGACATCCTGGTGCTGCGCGCCACCTTGGCTCGTGTAGCGGCCGGCGAAGCGATGATCATCCAGTCCGGTGACTGCGCCGAGGACATGGATGAGAGCACGCCCGACCATGTGGCCCGCAAAGCAGCGGTGCTGGATATCCTGGCCGGTGCGTTCCGACTCGTGACCCAGCAACCGGTGGTACGGGTGGGACGGATTGCCGGGCAGTTCGCCAAGCCCCGTTCCAACAACAACGAACGCATTGGCGATATCGAATTGCCGGTGTATCGCGGCGACATGGTCAACGGCCGCGAGGCCGTCTGCGGCCATCGCCAGCACGATGCGCAACGCCTGGTTCGAGGCTATAGCGCCGCGCGGGACATCATGCAGCACCTGGGCTGGAAAGCGTCGACAGGCCAGGAACAACTCATAGGTTCACCGGCCTGGACCAGCCACGAAATGCTGGTACTCGACTACGAACTGCCACAACTGCGCCAGGACGAACAGGGCCGGGTATTTCTCGGTTCTACCCACTGGCCGTGGATCGGCGAGCGTACCCGTCAGTTAACGGGCGCGCACGTGGCGCTGCTCAGCGAAGTGCTCAATCCGGTGGCGTGCAAGGTCGGCCCGGACATCACCCGGGACCAGTTGCTGAGCCTGTGTGAACGCCTGGACGCCAAGCGCGAACCCGGCCGGCTGACCCTGATTGCCCGCATGGGCGCCCACAAGGTCGCCGATCGCCTGCCTCCGCTGGTTGAAGCGGTGCGCCAGGCCGGCCACAAGATCATCTGGCTGAGCGACCCGATGCACGGCAACACCATCGTTGCGCCCTGCGGCAACAAGACCCGCATGGTGCAGGCCATCACCGAGGAAATCACCGCCTTCAGGCATGCCGTGACCTCAGCCGGTGGCGTGGCCGCCGGCCTGCACCTGGAAACCACCCCTGACGACGTCAGCGAGTGCGCTTCCGATGCCGCCGGCCTGAATCAGGTCGCCAGCCGCTACAAAAGCCTGTGCGACCCGCGCCTGAACCCCTGGCAAGCCATTACTGCGGTGATGGCCTGGAAAAACCAGCCCCCCTCAACCCTTGCCTCCTTTTGACTGGAGTTTGTCGCCATGACCGGCATTCCATCGATAGTCCCTTACGCCCTGCCTACTTCCCGCGACCTGCCCGTCAACCTCGCGCAATGGAGCATCGACCCCGAGCGTGCCGTGCTGCTGGTGCATGACATGCAGCGCTACTTCCTGCGGCCCTTGCCCGACGCCCTGCGTGAACAAGTGGTGAGCAATGCCGCGCGCATTCGCCAGTGGGCTGCCGACAACGGCGTTCCGGTGGCCTACACCGCCCAGCCTGGCAGCATGAGCGAGGAGCAACGCGGGCTGCTCAAGGACTTCTGGGGCCCAGGCATGAAGGCCAGCGCCACCGACCGCGAGGTGGTCGACGCCCTGACGCCCAAGCCCAGTGACTGGCTGCTGACCAAGTGGCGCTACAGCGCGTTCTTCAACTCCGACCTGCTGGAACGCATGCGCGCCAACGACCGCGATCAGTTGATCCTGTGCGGGGTGTACGCCCATGTCGGGGTACTGATTTCCA
Source organism: Pseudomonas sp. 22526 (assembly GCF_052044735.1). Classification (NCBI taxonomy): domain Bacteria; kingdom Pseudomonadati; phylum Pseudomonadota; class Gammaproteobacteria; order Pseudomonadales; family Pseudomonadaceae; genus Pseudomonas; species Pseudomonas sp. 22526. The sequence goes on along the minus strand of NZ_JBQENK010000006.1, from coordinate 8,583 downwards.
CCGTGGATGCCTACTCCAACGATATCCAGCCCTTCCTCGTTGCCGACGCTATCGCCGACTTCAGCAAGGAGCATCACTGGATGGCCATCGAATACGCCGCCAGCCGTTGCGCCATGGTCATCACCACCGACGAGGTGGTGCTATGAACCAAGCCGCAGCCCGTCTCATGGAACGCATCCTGCAACCGGTTCCCGAGCCGTTTGCCCTGTTGTACCGCCCGGAATCCAGCGGGCCCGGCCTGCTGGATGTGCTGATCGGCGAAATGTCGGAACCCCAGGTCCTGGCCGATATCGACTTGCCTGCCACCTCGATCGGCGCGCCTCGCCTGGATGTACTGGCGCTGATCCCCTACCGCCAGATTGCCGAACGCGGTTTCGAGGCGGTGGACGATCAGTCGCCGCTGCTGGCGATGAACATCATCGAGCAGCAATCCATCAGCATCGAACGGGTGCTGGGATTGCTGCCCAACGTGCCGATCGAGTTGAACAGCGAACGCTTCGACCTCAGCGACGCGAGCTACGCCGAGATCGTCAGCCAGGTGATCGCCAACGAAATCGGCTCCGGGGAAGGCGCCAACTTCGTCATCAAGCGCACCTTCCTGGCCGAGATCAGCGAGTACGGCCCGGCCAGTGCGCTATCGTTCTTTCGCCATCTGCTGGAACGGGAGAAAGGTGCCTACTGGACGTTCATCATCCACACCGGCAGCCGTACCTTCGTGGGTGCGTCCCCCGAGCGCCACATCAGCGTCAAGGATGGGCTCGCGGTGATGAACCCCATCAGCGGCACTTACCGCTATCCGCCCTCCGGCCCCAACCTGACGGAAGTCATGGACTTCCTGGCCGATCGCAAGGAGGCCGACGAGCTGTACATGGTGGTGGATGAAGAGCTGAAAATGATGGCGCGCATCTGTGACGACGGCGGCCACGTCCTCGGCCCTTACCTCAAGGAAATGGCGCACCTGGCCCACACCGAGTACTTCATCGAAGGCAAGACCCGTCGCGATGTACGGGAAATCCTGCGCGAAACCCTGTTCGCTCCGACCGTCACCGGCAGCCCGCTGGAAAGCGCCTGCCGGGTCATCCAGCGCTATGAACCGCAAGGCCGCGCCTACTACAGCGGCATGGCCGCGCTGATCGGCAGCGATGGCAAGGGCGGGCGTTCCCTGGACTCGGCGATCCTGATTCGCACCGCCGACATCGATAACAGCGGCCAGGTGCGGATCAGCGTGGGCTCGACCATCGTGCGCCATTCCGACCCCATGACCGAGGCCGCCGAAAGCCGGGCCAAGGCCACTGGCCTGATCAGCGCCCTGAAAAACCAGACGCCCTCGCGCTTCGGCAGCCACCTGCAAGTGCGTGCCGCATTGGCCAGCCGCAATGCCTACGTCTCGGACTTCTGGTTGATGGACAGCCAGCAGCGGCAGCAGACCCAGGACGACTTCAGTGGGCGCCAGGTGCTGATCGTCGACGCCGAAGACACCTTCACCTCGATGATCGCCAAGCAACTGCGGGCCCTGGGCCTAGTGGTGACGGTGTGCAGCTTCAGCGACGAATACAGCTTTGACGGCTACGACCTGGTCATCATGGGCCCCGGCCCCGGCAACCCGAGCGAAGTCCAACTGCCGAAAATCAACCATCTGCATGTGGCCATCCGTTCCTTGCTCAGCCAGCAGCGGCCGTTCCTTGCGGTGTGCCTGAGCCATCAGGTACTGAGCTTGTGCCTGGGCCTGGAACTGCGGCGCAGAGACATTCCCAACCAGGGCGTGCAAAAACAGATCGACCTGTTCGGCAACGCCGAACGGGTGGGTTTCTACAACACCTTCGCCGCCCGGAGTGCGAGTGACCGCCTGGACATCGACGGCATCGGCACCGTCGAAATCAGCCGCGACAGCGAGACCGGCGAAGTGCATGCCCTGCGCGGACCGTCGTTCGCCTCCATGCAGTTCCATGCCGAGTCGCTGCTGACCCAGGAAGGTCCGCGCATCATCGCCGACCTGATGCGGCACGCCCTCATCCACACAGCTGTCGAGAGCAACGCTTCGGCCGCCGGGAGATAACCATGCACCATTACGTCATCATCGACGCCTTTGCCAGCGCCCCGCTGGAAGGCAATCCGGTCGCGGTGTTCTTTGACGCCGATGACTTGTCGGCCACGCAAATGCAACGCATCGCCCGAGAGATGAACCTCTCGGAAACCACCTTCGTGCTCAAGCCACGTAACTGCGGCGATGCGCTGATCCGGATCTTCACCCCGGTCAACGAACTGCCCTTCGCCGGGCACCCGTTGCTGGGCACGGCCATTGCCCTGGGCGCGCACACCGACAATCACCGGCTGTTCCTGGAAACCCAGATGGGCACCATCGCCTTTGAGCTGGAGCGCCAGAACGGCAGCGTCGTCGCCGCCAGCATGGACCAGCCGATACCGACCTGGACGGCCCTGGGACGCGACGTCGAATTGCTCAAGGCCCTGGGCATCAGCGACTCGACCTTTCCCATCGAGATCTATCACAACGGCCCACGTCATGTGTTTGTCGGCCTGCCGAGCATCGCCGCGTTGTCGGCCCTGCATCCCGACCACCGTGCTCTGTCCAACTTCCACGACATGGCCATCAACTGTTTTGCCGGCGCGGGACGGCGTTGGCGCAGCCGGATGTTCTCACCGGCCTATGGGGTGGTCGAGGATGCGGCCACGGGCTCCGCTGCCGGGCCCTTGGCGATTCATCTGGCGCGTCATGGCCAGATCGAGTTCGGCCAGCAGATCGAGATTCTTCAGGGCGTGGAAATCGGCCGCCCTTCATTGATGTTCGCCAGGGCCGAGGGCCGCGCCGATCAACTGACGCGGGTCGAAGTATCAGGCAATGGCGTCACCTTCGGACGGGGGACCATCGTTCTATGAACAGTTCAGTACAAGGCAATCCGCTGTTGGGTAAAGGCATGTCGGAATCCCTGACCGGCACACTGGATGCGCCGTTCCCCGAGTACCAGACGCTGCCTGCCGACCCCATAAGCGTGCTGCACAACTGGCTCGAACGCGCACGCCGCGTGGGCATCCGCGAACCTCGCGCGCTGGCGCTGGCCACGGCCGACAGCCAGGGCCGGCCTTCGACGCGCATCGTGGTGATCAGTGAGATCAGCGAGCGTGGCGTGGTGTTTGCCACCCATGCCGGAAGCCAGAAAGGCCGCGAACTGCTGCAAAACCCATGGGCCTCGGGTGTGCTGTATTGGCGCGAAACCAGTCAGCAAATCATCCTCAATGGCCAGGCCGTGCGCTTGTCGGATGCCAAGGCCGATGAGGCCTGGTTGAAACGCCCTTATGCCACGCATCCGATGTCATCGGTGTCTCGCCAGAGTGAAGAGCTCAAGGATGTTCAGGCCATGCGCGACGCCGCCAGGGAACTGACCGAGGTTCAAGGCCCGCTGCCGCGTCCCGAGGGTTATTGCGTGTTCGAGCTGCGGCTTGAATCGTTGGAATTCTGGGGTAACGGCCAGGAGCGCCTGCATGAACGCTTGCGCTATGACCGCAGCGATACGGGGTGGAAGGTGCGGCGTCTGCAACCCTGAATAACGCAGGTACTTGCACGAAATCTGCCGCGTTGACGAGTCAGCCAAGGTGGCATGACTCACTAAAAAACAGGCCTGGCGTGCCTCAATGAATAATTACAGGAGTTACTAAATGTGTGGTCTCACAGGATGGGTAGACTATACGCGCAGGCTCGAAGGGGAAGACCCTGCGATTCGCGCTATGACCAATACCCTTGCACTTCGCGGGCCTGATGCCGAAGGCATATGGAAACATCGACACGCTCTTCTGGGGCATCGGCGGCTGGCAGTCATCGACCTGAGCGGCGGTACCCAGCCGATGGTCTATCGCTTTGCGGACGGCCAGGAGGTCTCGCTGGTCTACACAGGGGAGGTCTACAACCACGACGCATTGCGCGACCAGCTGCGGCAGGCGGGGCATGTGTTTCAGACTCGCAGCGATACCGAGGTGGTGCTGCATGCCTATCTGGAATGGGGCGAGCGTTGCTGTGATCACCTGACAGGCATGTTCGCCTTCGCCCTGTTCGACGGACGCGACGGCCACCTGCTCCTGGTACGCGATCGCCTTGGGATCAAGCCGCTGTTCTATGCCCGCCATCGCGAAGGCCTGCTCTTCGGCTCGGAGACCAAGGCCATCCTGGCTCACCCGGAATTCACTACGGGGCTGGAGGTGACGGGGTTGGTCGACGTGCTCACGCTGTCGAAGGGAACCGCCCAGACGCCTTTCAGGAACCTGATGGAGCTGCTTCCCGGCCACTTCCTGTCCTGGCGCCCCAATGGGCAGATGAAGATCCAGAGCTACTGGAAGGTACGCCGCCAGGAGCACCAGCACGACCTGCAGACGACCGTGCAACAGACCCGCGAGCTGGTCACCCACGCATTGGGTTCGCAGCTGCATGCCGACGTTCCCGTGTGCTCGCTGCTGTCCGGCGGACTCGACTCCACCACCCTCACGGCTATCGCGCAACGTATCGTGAAGGAGAAGACCGGCGGGAACATCAACTCCTTTTCGGTGGACTTCACTGGCCAGGCCGAGCAGTTCAAGAGCGACGACCTGCGTCCCGATCAGGACCAGCCCTTTGCCCTGTTGGCCGCGGAGTTCATCGGTAGCCGGCACCAGACCGTGCTCATCGACAACGAGGAACTGGTCTCCGACCTGGCGCGCGAGGAGGTGTTCCGCGCCAGGGAACTGCCTTTCACCTTCGGCGACATGGATACCTCGCTGAACCTGTTGTTCAGGGAAATTCGCAAACACTCCACGGTGGCCATCTCGGGGGAAGGCGCCGATGAGGTCTTCGGTGGCTATGGCTGGTTCCGTGATCCCAAGGTCATAGCCTCCGCGTCCTTTCCATGGTCGTCGCGGGTGAAGTTGCCGGCCGGTTTCATCAATGCCGACTTCAACCGCCAATGCGACCTCGCCCAGTACCAACAGGCGAGCTACGACGATGCGCTGCTGCAAGTCGAACACCTGGCGCAAGACAGCCCGCACGAGCGCCGGATGCGCGAGCTTTGCCACATGCACCTGAAACGCTGGATGGTGATGCTGCTGGATCGCAAGGACCGCCTGAGCATGTGCAACAGCCTCGAGGTCCGTGTGCCGTTCACCGATCACGAACTGGTCGAGTACATCTATAACGTGCCTTGGTCGATCAAGAGCAAGGATGGCGAGGAGAAGTGGCTGCTCAAGCAGGCCTGTGCCGACTTCGTACCGGAGGCGGTGCTCAAGCGCAGGAAGAGTCCCTATCCGACCTCGGCCGACCTGGGCTACGAACGCTTCCTTCGCCAGAGTGCCCGGCAGCTTCTGCAGGACACGGGGAACCCGGTGTTCGGCATCGTCTCCCACGCCTATATGGCCGAGGAACTGCGCCAGCCCGAGGGCTACTTCAATACGCAAATAAGCCGGCACAGCCTGGAAACAGCACTGGCGCTGGATGCCTGGCTACGCTTGCACAAGATCTCGCTCTGATACGCGCCTGAGGGAGCCACGGCAGGCCCGGCCAGGTACCTGGCATGCCTGTGGCTTCCACGGCCGGCAGGGTGTTTCCAGCTGGATTCGCCATGAGTTGGATCATCTGCCGCTTTTCAGGTTTCTACTGTTCAAGCTCATTCAGCCGCGCCTTTCTCGGTTCGGCTGAATCGAGCCAGGTTTGTCGCAGAACCTTTTGTTCGAGTCCTGCCACCTTGGCAGGCTCGCTCAGTGGTAGCAGCCAGCCTGTCGCCGGTTGGCTCGCCATCCGTACCTGTCTAGATGCACTGGGATGAATCAACCCAAGCCCCGCCCCCCAGAAATCCCAACGGCACCACCAGCCGCCTCCAGGCCAGCGTCTTGCCTCGGGCCTTGCCCGGAAGCACCAGCCGTATCGGCACCCTAGCGATCCACGAAAGGGTCAGCATGGGCCCGCTCACTGCTGTACATTCCTCCCCACGGACGACACATCATTTACCCAGTGAACGGAGTTCAACGCGTGTTCTCGACCCTCAATCCGCGTCACCGCCGGCTTGCCAGTTTCTCGCTGATAGCCGTCGCCCTCAGCCTCGCCGCCTGCAACGCCTCCGCCCCTTCCCACACCGCCCTGCCCCCCGCCCCGGAAATCGCTTCGGGTTATCGCACCGACCTGCAAGTGCAACACGCCGACCAGCATATGGCGGCCGCGGCCAACCCGTTGGCGGCCGAAGCCGGGCGCGAGATGTTACGCAAAGGGGGTTCGGCCATCGATGCGGCGATTGCCATGCAAGCCGTGCTGACCCTGGTGGAGCCGCAGTCGTCGGGCATCGGCGGCGGGGCCTTGATCGTGCTTTGGGACGGCAAGGCGGTGCGCACTTATGACGGTCGTGAAACCGCGCCGGCCGGGGCCACCGAGAAGTTGTTCCTGCAAGCGGACGGCAAACCCATGCCGTTCCCCCAGGCACAGATCGGCGGCCGCTCGGTAGGTACACCGGGCGTGCTGCGGGCCCTGGAACTGGCCCATAAAAAACACGGCCGCCTGCCGTGGGCGCAACTGTTCGAGCCGGCGATTCGCCTGGCGGACCAGGGCTTCCCGATCTCCCCGCGCCTGCACAGCATGATCGTCGCCGATCCGTACCTGGCAAAATCGCCGGACATGGCGGCCTACTTCCTGAATGCCGATGGCACGCCGAAAGCCGTCGGCACCCTGCTGAAAAACCCGCAGTTGGCCGCGGTGCTCGAACGCATCGCCAAAGAGGGTCCGAACGCCTTGTACCAAGGCCCGGTCGCCCGGGAAATCGTCGCCAAGGTGCAGGGCCACGCCAACCCGGGCAGCCTGTCGCTCAACGACCTGCAAGGCTACCGCGCCAAGGAGCGTGAACCGCTGTGCACCGACTACAAGCGCTGGCAGGTCTGCGGCATGCCGCCACCCTCCTCGGGCGGAATCGCCCTGGCGCAGATCCTCGGCACCCTGCAGGTGCTGGAAGCCCGCGACCCGCGTTATGCGCTGCCCCCGCTGAAACCGGTCAAGACCAGCCTGCCGGCCGGCCTGGAACCGGCGCCTGAAGCCGTGCACCTGATCGCCGAAGCCGAGCGCCTGGCCTATGCCGACCGCGCTTTGTACGTGGCGGATTCGGACTTCACCCCGGTGCCGATCGCCGGCCTGGTCGCCCCGCGCTACCTGGCCCAGCGCGCCGCCTTGATCGGCGAACGCAGCATGGCCAAGGCCGAACCCGGCAAGCCTCAGGGCATCCAGGTGGCCTACGCCCCGGACCGCTCGCCAATGCGCATCTCCACCTCGCAAGTGGTGGCCGTGGATGACCAAGGCGGCGCGGTATCCATGACCACCACAGTGGAGGCGGCCTTCGGCTCGCACCTGATGGTCCAGGGTTTCATGCTCAACAACCAGATGACCGACTTCTCCTTCATCCCCGAAGAGAACGGCCATCCGGTGGCCAACCGTGTGCAGCCGGGCAAGCGTCCACGCTCGTCCATGGCGCCGACCCTGGTCTTCGACCGCAACAGCGGTGAACTGCTGGCCACCGTCGGCTCGCCGGGCGGCTCGCAGATCATCGAGTACGTGGCCAAGTCGGTGATCGGCATGCTCGACTGGAACCTCGACCCGCAAGCCGCCATCAGCCTGCCCAACTTCGGCAGCCGCAACGGCCCGACCGAACTGGAACAAGGCCAGTTCACCCCTGGGTTGAAAGCGGCGCTGAAAGCCAAGGGGCATGAGCTGACCGATATCGACATGACCAGCGGCACCCAGGCGATCGTGCGGGTGCGCGATGCCCAGGGTAAAACCTCCTGGGCCGGTGGCGCCGATCCACGACGTGAGGGGGCAGCGTTGGGGGATTGAGGCCAACGCAGGAAAACCAGAAGGGCTTGCCGCGAGGTGGGCCCTTTTTTTACGCCACAGAAGTACAGGCATGGGTGGCCAATGCTGTATGCCGTTTTTTGCTGGGCTCTGTGTCTGACGCGGTCTGTTGATCCCTCCTAGCATCACCTTTTTTGCCGAGGGGCAGGCGATGAACGAGATTCCCGGCGGTATCGATTTTTCAGGTTTGGCCGTGCGCCGGCTGGTGGCCGACGACCTCGAACTGGTCTGCCGACATCGCGAGGCGATGTTCCTCGAAGCGGGAGGAGAACCCGCGGCCCTGCAACTGATGACAGAGCACTTCCGCCCCTGGTTGCGCCAGCGTTTGCCCGACGGCCGCTACTACGGTTTTGCCCTGCTGGACGGCCAGCAACCGGTGGCGGCCATTGGCTTGATGAGCATCGACTGGCCGCCCCACCCGTCCCATCCCACCCAGGATCAACGCGGTTATGTGCTCAACGTCTACGTCGAACCCGCCTACCGACGCCGGGGGCTGGCCTCGGGCCTGATGAAGCTGGCGGAAGCCGAATTCATCCAGCGCGGGCTGAGCTTCGCCGTGTTGCATGCCACCCAGGTGGGCAAGCCGGTGTATACCGGATTGGGTTGGTCGGCTACCGCTGAAATGGCGAAGGTTCTGATTCTGTAGCCGCTGCCGAGCCTGCGAGGCTGCGATCGACCCCGCAGGGGGCGCAGGGATCTTGCGACCGCTGGCGGACCTTCGG
>NZ_JBQENK010000005.1:253077-350029 GCF_052044735.1 Pseudomonas sp. 22526 | reverse complement strand
CGCAGCGCCAACCGCCTGGCCCGAGCCCTGATCGCCCGTGGCGTCGGCCCGGAGGTGCGGGTGGCGATTGCCATGCCGCGCAGCGCGGAAATCATGGTGGCCTTCCTCGCGGTACTCAAGGCCGGCGGCGTCTATGTGCCGCTGGATGTGGAATACCCGCGCGATCGCCTGCTGTACATGATGCAGGACAGCCGCGCCAAATTGCTGCTGACCCATACCGCGGTGCAGCAACAGCTGCCGATTCCGGACGGGCTGGACAGTCTGGCGGTGGACCGCACCCAGGACTGGGCAGGGGAGGACGACAGCGCACCGAACGTGGCCCTGGACGGCGACAACCTCGCCTACGTGATCTACACCTCCGGCTCCACCGGCATGCCGAAAGGCGTGGCGGTATCCCACGGTCCGCTGGTGGCGCACATCATCGCCACCGGCGAACGTTATGAAATGACTCCGGCGGATTGCGAGCTGCACTTCATGTCGTTTGCCTTCGATGGTTCCCACGAAGGCTGGATGCACCCACTGATCAACGGTGCCCGGGTACTGATCCGCGACGACAGCCTGTGGCTGCCGGAGCACACCTATGCGCAGATGCATCGCCATGGCGTCACCGTCGGTGTGTTCCCACCGGTGTACCTGCAACAACTGGCCGAGCATGCCGAACGTGACGGCAACCCACCGGCGGTACGGGTGTATTGTTTCGGTGGCGACGCCGTGGCGCAGTCCAGCTATGACCTGGCCTGGCGTGCCTTGCGTCCGACCTACCTGTTCAACGGTTACGGTCCGACCGAAACCGTGGTCACGCCACTGCTGTGGAAAGCCCGCAAAGGCGACCCATGTGGCGCGGCCTATGCACCGATTGGCGAACTGCTGGGCAACCGCAGCGGTTATGTGCTGGACGCCCAATTGAACCTGCAACCGATCGGTGTCGCCGGTGAGCTGTACCTCGGTGGTGAAGGCGTGGCCCGCGGTTACCTGGAGCGTCCGGCGCTGACTGCCGAGCGTTTTGTCCCGGACCCGTTCGGTGCTCCAGGCAGCCGTGTGTACCGCAGCGGCGACCTGACCCGTGGCCGTCCGGACGGTGTGGTGGATTACCTGGGTCGGGTCGACCATCAGGTGAAGATCCGCGGTTTCCGTATCGAACTGGGCGAGATCGAAGCGCGCCTGCGCGAGCAGGATGCGGTACGCGAAGCCGTGGTGGTGGCCCAGGATGGGCCGAGCGGCAAGCAGTTGGTGGGTTACATCGTTGCCCTGGACCCGACAGTGGCCGCGGATAGCGCCGCCCAGGCGACTTGCCGCGAAACCCTGCGCCGGGCGCTGAAGGCCCGCCTGCCGGACTATATGGTGCCGGCGCACCTGCTGTTCCTCGAACAGATGCCGCTGACCCCCAACGGCAAGCTGGACCGCAAGGGCCTGCCACTGCCGGACGCCAGCCTGCTGCAACAGGAGTACGTGGCGCCGCAGAGCGAACTGGAACAACAGATCGCGGCGATCTGGGCCGAGGTCCTGCGCCTGCCCCAGGTCGGCCTGAACGACAACTTCTTCGAACTGGGCGGTGACTCGATCATCTCGATCCAGGTGGTCAGCCGCGCCCGTCAGGCGGGCATCCGCTTCACGCCCAAGGACCTGTTCCAGCACCAGACCGTGCAGAGCCTGGCCGCGGTCGCGCGCCAGGGGGCCGAGGGGCTGTCGATCGATCAGGCCGCGCTGAGCGGCGAACTGTTGCTGCTGCCGATCCAGCAGGCGTTCTTCGAGGACGAGATCGCCGAACGTCATCACTGGAACCAGTCGGTGGTGCTGCAAACCCATGAACGCCTGGACCCGGCGATCCTCACCCAGGCCCTGCAAGCGCTGATCGTGCAGCACGATGCGCTGCGTTCGCAGTTCGTCGCCGATGCCTCCGGCTGGCACGCGGCTTATCGCCCGGTGGAGCAGCATCAGGCCGAGCAGGTGCTGTGGCAGAGCGCGCTGCAAGGTGTCGAGGAACTCGCCGCCCTCGGCGACGAAGCCCAGCGCAGCCTGGACCTCGGCGCGGGCCCGCTGTTGCGCGCGGTCCTCGCCGAGCTGGCCGACGGTTCCCAGCGCTTGCTGCTGGTGATCCATCACCTGGTGGTGGACGGGGTGTCGTGGCGCATCCTGCTGGAGGACCTGCAGAGTGCCTATCGCCAGGTGGCCCGTGGCGCCGCCGTGGTGCTGCCGGCCAAGACCAGTTCGACCCGCGACTGGGCCCAGCGCCTGCAGGGTTATGCCCAGGGCGCGGCCCTGGAGCGCGAGCTGGCCTGGTGGCAGGAGCAATTGCAGGACGCCCGGGCCGAGCTGCCATGCGCCAACCCGGACGCCAGCCTGAGCAACCGCCACGCCCTGAGCGTGACCACCCACCTGGACCAGGACTTCACCCGCAAGCTGTTGCAGGATGCGCCGGCGGCCTATCGCACCCAGATCAACGATCTGCTGTTGACTGCCCTGGCGCGGGTCATCGGGCGCTGGAGCGGCCACGAGTCGACTCTGATCCGCCTGGAAGGCCACGGTCGCGAAGACCTGTTCGACGACATCGACCTGACGCGCACGGTGGGCTGGTTCACCAGTATCTATCCGGTGAAGCTGGTGCCGGCGCAAACCCTGGCCGACTCGCTCAAGGCAATCAAGGAGCAGCTGCGGGCGATTCCCGACAAGGGCATCGGTTTCGGCGCCCTGCGTTACCTGGGCAGTCCGCAGATCCGTGAAGCGCTGGGCCAGCTGCCGCGGCCGCGGATCACCTTCAACTACCTCGGCCAGTTCGATGCCAGCTTCGAGGGCGGCGAGGCCGAAGGGCTGTTCGCGCCGTCCGGCGACTCCGCCGGCGCCGAGCAGAGCCCGGAGGCGTCGCTGGGCAACTGGCTGGAAATCAACGGTCAGGTCTACGGCGGCGAGTTGAACCTGAACTGGAGCTTCAGCCAGGCAATGTTCGACGAGGCGACTATCCAGCGACTGGCCGACGACTACGCCGCAGAACTCAAGGCGCTGATCGAGCATTGCTGCCAGCCCGAAAGCCGCGGCGCCACGCCGTCGGACTTCCCGCTGGCCAGACTGGACCAGGAACAACTGGACGGCCTGCAGTTGCCGATCCAGCAGGTCGAGGACATCTATCCGCTGTCGCCGATGCAGCAGGGCATGCTGTTCCAGTCTCTGTACGGGCAAGGTTCGGGCGACTACATCAACCAGATGCGGGTCGATGTGCAGGGCCTGGACGTCGGGCGCTTCCAGGCGGCCTGGCAGGTGGCGCTGGAGCACCACGATATCCTGCGCAGCGGTTTCCTCTGGCAGGCGGAGCTTACGCAGCCGCTGCAAGTGGTCTACAAGCAGCTGCAAGTGCCCCTGGTCGAACATGACTGGCAGCACCGCGCGGACCAGGCGCAAGCCCTCGACAACCTGGCCGAAGCGGCCAGGACCCAGGGCTTCGTCCTGGAACAGGCACCTTTGCTGAGCCTGGTGGTGGTGCGCACCGGTGCCGACAGCCATCACCTGATCTACACCAACCACCACATCCTGATGGACGGCTGGAGCGGTTCGCAGCTGTTCGGCGAGGTGTTGCAACACTATGCCGGCGAGACCCTGCGCGCGCCTGTCGGGCGTTATCGCGACTACATCGCCTGGCTGCAGGCACAGGACCGCTCGATCAGCGAAACCTTCTGGAAAGGCCAGCTGGCCGGCCTCGAGGAGCCGACGCGGCTGGCCCGTGGCGTGGCCCAGGACGCGAGTGTCGCGCTGGTCAACGGCGCCCACCGCCTGAGCCTCGACCAGGACCAGACCGAGCGCCTCAAGGCCTTTGCCCAGGGCAGCAAGGTCACCCTCAACACCCTGGTGCAAAGTGCCTGGCTGCTGCTTCTGCAGCGCCATACCGGCCAGCGCACCGTTGCCTTCGGGGCGACGGTGGCGGGGCGTCCGGCGGAATTGCAGGGGATCGAGCAACAGGTCGGCCTGTTCATCAACACCCTGCCGGTGGTGGCCACGCCAAGCCCGCAGATGTGGGTGGGCGAATGGCTGCAACAGCTTCAGGAGCAGAACCTGCGCCTGCGCGAGCAGGAGCACACGCCTTTGTTCGAAATCCAGCGCTGGGTCGGGCTGGGTGGCGAGGCGCTGTTCGACAGCATCCTGGTGTTCGAGAACTACCCGGTGTCCGAGGCACTGGAGCAGGGTTCGCCAGCGGGCCTGCGCTTCGGCGCCATCGAGAGCCTGGAGCAGACCCACTATCCATTGACTGTGTTGCTGGCCATCGGCGAAACCCTGGTGCTGGAATTCAACTATGACCGCCAGGCTTTCGGCGCGCGGGACATCGAGCAACTGGCCGAGCACTTCCAGCAACTGCTGCTGGCCCTGGCCACGCCTGAGCCGCAGCGTCTCGCGGACCTGCCGTCGTTGCCGGCCGCGCAGCGCCAGCAGATGGTCCATGACTGGAACGCGACGGCCCGCGATTATCCGCTGCAACGTGGCGTGCACCAGCTTATCGAAGAGCAGGTGCTGCGGACCCCGGATGCGCCGGCGCTGGCCTTTGCCGAGCAGCAGCTGAGTTATGCCCAGCTGAACCGCCGCGCCAACCGCCTGGCCCATCGCCTGATGGCCGCCGGCGTCGGCCCCGATGTACTGGTGGGGCTGGCGGTGGAGCGTTCCATCGAGATGGTGGTCGGCTTGCTGGCGGTGCTCAAGGCCGGTGGCGCCTATGTGCCGCTGGACCCGGAATATCCGCGCGAACGCCTGGCCTACATGCTCGAAGACAGCGCGGTGAAGCTGCTGCTGACCCAGGATCACCTGCTGCAACGCCTGCCGATCCCGCAAGGCCTGGAGTGCCTGGTGCTGGATCAGGGGCAGATGCAAAGCGGCCTCGAAGGCTACAGCGAGGACAATCCGCAGGTGGCGCTGGACGGCGAAAACCTCGCCTACGTGATCTACACCTCCGGTTCCACCGGGCAACCCAAGGGCGCGGGCAACCGTCATTCGGCACTGACCAACCGCCTGTGCTGGATGCAGGAAGCCTATGGCCTGGACGCGCGCGACACGGTCTTGCAGAAGACCCCGTTCAGCTTCGACGTGTCGGTGTGGGAGTTCTTCTGGCCGCTGATGACCGGCTCGCGCCTGGTGGTGGCGGCGCCGGGGGATCACCGTGATCCGGAAAAGCTGGTGCGCCTGATCAACCGGCAGCAGGTCACGACCCTGCACTTCGTGCCTTCGATGTTGCAGGCGTTTCTACAGGATCCGGCCGTGGCTTCCTGCCACAGCCTGCAAAGGATTGTCTGCAGCGGCGAGGCCTTGCCGGTGGATGCCCAGCAGCAAGTCTTCGACAAACTGCCAGCCGCTTGCTTGTACAACCTCTACGGCCCGACCGAGGCGGCGATCGACGTCACCCACTGGACCTGTGTCGACGAGGGCCGGGACGCGGTGCCGATCGGTGTGCCGATCGCCAACCTGGGCTGCTACGTGCTGGACAGCAATCTTGAACCGGTGCCGGTGGGTGTGCTGGGCGAGCTGTACCTGGGCGGGGTCGGCCTGGCCCGTGGTTACCACCGGCGGCCGAGCCTGAGCGCCGAGCGTTTCGTGGCTCATCCGTTCGTCAGTGGCGAGCGCATGTATCGCACCGGCGACCTGGCCCGCTACCGCGCCGACGGGGTGATCGAATACGCCGGGCGTATCGACCATCAGGTCAAGCTGCGCGGCTTGCGCATCGAGCTGGGCGAGATCGAAGCCCGTCTGCTGGAACACGACCTGGTGCGTGAGGCCGCGGTGCTGGCGGTGGAAGGCAAGCATCTGGTGGGCTACCTGGTGCTGCAAGAACACCGTGACGATTGGCGTGACACCCTGGCCGCGCACCTGACGGCCCAACTGCCGGACTACATGGTGCCGGCGCAATGGGTGCTGCTGGAGCAGATGCCGCTGAGCCCCAACGGCAAGCTGGACCGCAAGGCGCTGCCGAAACCGGACGCGCAGCAGGGCACGCAGGACTACGAAGCGCCGCAAAGCGAGCTGGAGCACCAGCTCGCGGCGATCTGGAGCGAGGTGCTGGGCGTGGAGCGTGTCGGCCGGAGCGACAACTTCTTCGAACTGGGCGGCCATTCGCTGCTGGTGCTGATGCTCAAGGAGCGGATCCGCAAGGCCAGCGGCATCGGCCTGTCGGTCAGCCAGCTGATGCTCAACCCGACCGTGCGTGGCCAGGTCAATTGCCTGGAAGGCAACGCGCGCAGTTCGTTGATCGTCAAGCTCAACAGCCAGACCCAGGGCACCCCGCTGTACCTGTTCCACCCAAGCTACGGCTCGGTGCATTGCTACAAGGCCATCGCCCTGGCGCTGCGTGAGCAGCGGCCGGTGATGGGCGTGATCTGCCGGGCCCTGGCCGAGCAGGGCGCTGAGGTGCCGAGCTGGGAAGCCATGGTCGAGGACTACAGCAGGCAACTGCTGGACGCCCAGCCGCAGGGCGCCTTCCGCCTGGCCGGATGGTCCCTGGGCGGCAACCTGGCGCTGGAAGTCGCCTACGCCCTGGAACAGGCCGGCCGGCAGGTCGAGATTGTCGGCTGGATCGACTCCGCGCCGCCGTTCTGGCTCAAGCCGTACTGGGACGCGGCGGTGATCAGCGACGAGCGCGAGGTTTCGGCCAACGAAAGACGGGTGGCCCTGCTCGGGGTGATGTTCGGTGAATTCGCCGAGCCGATCCGCCAGTCCTGGCTGGACTGCCAGGCGGGGTCGGCGGACGAGGCCGAGCAATGGAGCCGGTTCTGCGCCTGGGCCGAACAGACCCTGGGCGATGCCTTCCGCGAGATCAAGGAAGAGTTGCTGCGAGGCAACGAGGCCGAGATCTCCTGGGAAGTCGACCGGACCCTGACCGAGCGTCTGGCGCAGGCCGACTTCAAGCCGATCAAGGCGCCGATCAGCTGCTGGTGGGCGGGCCTGAGCCGGGCCGGCCAGCACAAGGAACTGATCGAGTCGAGCATGCGGCAGGTCATCGGCCAGTCCTGTGTGGTGCGTTCGGTGGTGATCGATACCGACCATGACCGGATCATCGACAACGCCGAGTTCGTGGAGAGCTTTGCCGCCGCGATGGAGTAACCCCAGCAGGAACAAAAACGCCCCCGGCCACATCCGTGACCGGGGGCGTTTTTGTTTGTACGGCAGCACAGAAGCGCAATGTAGCCGCTGCCGAGCCTTGGCGAGGCTGCGCTCGACTGCGCAGCAGTCGCCAAACCAGACGCCCGCGCAGTCCAGGCCCACCACGTCGCCAGCTTTACGGGGCTACGCCCCGATCGCAGCCTGCAGCAGCGGCTACAGGTATGGCTTGTAGCCGCTGCCGAGCCCCGGCGAGGCAGCGATCGACTGCGCAGCGGTCGCCAAACCAGACGCCAGTGCAGTTCAGGCCTACCGCGTCGCCAGCTTTACGGGGCTACGCCCCGATCGCAGCCTGCGGCAGCGGCTACAGGGGGCCAAGGAATCCTGGGCAAACAAAAACGCCCTGGGAAGGTGGAACCTTTCCAGGGCGTGGGGGACGTGCAGGGCGGGGTATCAGAAGTCCCAGCGGGTAGTGACCATGACGTTGCGTGGTTCGCCGTAGATGGCCGAGTTATAGAAGCCGACGTTGGTGTAGTAGTACTTGTCGAAGATGTTGTTGACGTTGAGCGTCGCCGACAGGTTCTTGGTGATCTGGTAGCGGGTCATCAGGTCCACCACCCAGTAGGATTCCTGGGTGATGTCTTCATTCACGCCCTTGGGGCTGTTCCAGATTTGCTGCCAGGCCTTGTTCTGCCAGCGGGCACCGCCGCCGATGGTCATCTTGTCCAGGTCGCCAGTGAGCTTGTAGGTGGTGTAGAGGCTGAGCTGATCTTCGGGCTCGAAGGTCGAGAGCTTCACATCGTTGTCGTCGCGTACCACCTTGTGGGTGTAGCCGCCCTGCACCTGCCAGCCCGGGGCCAGCTCGCCGGACACTTCCAGCTCGTAGCCCTTGGTGGTCGCCTTGCTGCCCTTGAACGCGTAGTTGGACGGCGTCGGCGTCTGGTTGTTGTAGGCGTCGTCCGGTACCGAACGGTTGGTTTCCTTGACCTCGAAGTAGGCCAGGCTGGCGTTCAGGCGACCGTCGAAGAAGTCGCTCTTGATGCCGATTTCGTAGTTTTCGCCTTCATCCGGCTCGATCAACTTGTTGTCGCGGTCGCGGTTGAAGTTCTCCTGGGGCATGAACACGTCGGTGTAGCTGGCGTAGACCGAGAAGTTCTCGTTCAGGTCGTAGATTGCCCCGGCGTAGGGAATGAAGCGCCCGGATTCGGTGTAGGTCGGGGTCAGGCCGGTCAGGCTGTAGTTGACCACGCGGCCGCCCAGCAGGACTTTCAGGTCGTCGGTCACGTTCAGGCGGGTGGTCATGTAGACGCCGGTCTGGCGGATCACGTCGTCGGTGCGCTGCGACACCGGGCCCCAGTCGGGCTTGGGCAGGTTGCCGTGCCAGTTGTTGTAGTCCACACGGTTGGGTACCGAGAAGGTTTCGTCCCAGTAACCCTTGCCTTTCCAGTGGGCCTTGCTGATCGAACCGCCGAGCACCAGGTCGTGGTCGCGGCCGAGCATGCTGAACGGACCGCTGACATAGAGGTCAGCCGAGTCGCTGGTGGTGTCGCCCTTGTAGCGCTGTGCGTTGATTTCGGCGCTGCCGTCGGGCTGCGGCTGGTCGAACTGGATGGAACCCATCTGGGCGTCATAGCCGTTGTACTTGTGGTCCAGTTGCAGCTTGGTCACCCAGCCGTCGCCCAGGTCGTGTTCCAGGGTGGCGAAGACGGTGCGGGTGTACTGCTGCCAGCTGCTCCAGTCGGTGGCGTTGCTGAACGAGCGTTTGGCGTCGTTGCGCTCGCCCTTGGAGTTGAGCAGCGGGAAGCTGCCGGACCAGGTGGAACCCCTGGGGTCGTTGTCCTGATAGTCGGCGCCCACGGTCAGCAGGGTGTCGGGCGACAGGTCGAACTCGAGGATGCCGTAGAACACCAAGTTCTTGGTCGAGTAGCGGTCGATGAACGAATGCTTGTCCTGGTAGGCGGCCACGGCCCGGCCGCGGACGTTGCCGGTCTCGGTCAGCGGGCCGCTGACATCCAGTTCGCTGCGGTAGTTGTCCCAGGAGCCCGCGCCCAGGGTGGCGTGGCCCTGGAAGTCGGCGGTGGGCTTCTTGCGCACCAGGTTGATGGTGCCGCCCAGGGAGCCGGCGCCGCTGAGCAGGCCGGAAGCGCCCTTGAGCACTTCGATGCGGTCGTAGATCGCCATGTCGCTCAGGGTGTTGCCTGCCGAATAGGCGACGTTGCGCACGGCGGAGGGAATGCCGTCGTACTGGAAGTTGTTGATCGAGAAACCGCGGGAGTAGTAGTTGGTCCGGTCGGTGTCGAACGCCGACACAGTGATGCCCGGGGTATGGCGCATGACGGCGTCGACGCTGTTGAGGGCAAAGTCATCCATGTGCTGGCGGGTGACCACGCTGATCGACTGTGGGGTCTCGCGCAGGGTCAGCGGCAGGCGGGTGGCGGTGGCGATGGTGCCCGGGGTGTAGGAGCCGGTGCCTTCGGTCACGTTGCCCAACTGGTTGGCGGTCACTTGCGTCGGGCTCAACTCGAGACCCTCGGAGCCGCTACTGAGGGCGCTGAGGGTCAGCGAGTTGCCTTGCAGGCTGTATTGGATACCGCTGCCGGTCAGCAGGATGCCGATGGCCCGTTGCGCGTCCATCTTGCCCTTCACCGCGGTGCTCTGCTTGCCTTGCACGTCCTGCGGGCTATAGAGGACCTGCAGGTTGGTCTGCCGTCCGAACTCCTGCAGGGCACTGCCTAGAGATTGCACAGGAATGTCCAGCTCGATCTCTTGGGCCTGTACATAGCCGGCTACCGGCAGCGACACCGCAAGGGCCAATGCGCTGGGGAGAAGCTTGATGTTCAGGGCCTTTCGCATGGATAGCGCTTTACTCAGGGGACTGAGACCGAGTACTGCTGGCATGGATGCGTTCTCTTCTATGTATAGGTTGGCAGGTGCTGGTATTTATTGCGGTTAATTCTCATTACCGATAGTGAGACGTTCATCCATGAACAAACCGGAAAAAAAGATTCAGGCCGGTTGCATTTCGTGCACCACCTGGCCCGCGCGCAGACGGACCAGCTGGTCGGCGATATCGAAATAACGATCGTCGTGACTGATCACGATGATGGTCTTGCCCAGGCGCTTGAGATCCGGCAGCAGCTCGGTGTAGAAAATCCGCCGGAAGGCCGGGTCCTGGTCCGCCGCCCATTCGTCGAACACCAGCACCGGGCGCCCTTCGAGCCAGGCGTTGACCAGGGCCAGGCGCTTGCGTTGGCCGGTGGACAGGTCGGTGGTGGTGAAGGCGCCGTCCTTGATGCTGACCTTGTGCGCGATCTCCAGGCGGTCCAGGTATTGGGTGGCACTGTCCAGTGATTGCTGGCCGCCGCCCTGGACCAGGTCGTCGAACAGGTAGTAGTCGGCGAACACGGTGGTGAACAGCTGGCGGTAGTCGTCCCGGGCCGGGTCGGTCACGGCCTCGCCGTTCAGGCGTATTTCCCCGGCCTGAGGTTGGTACAGCCCCAGCAGTAGCTTGATCAGGGTGGTCTTGCCGCAGCCGTTCTCGCCGACGATGAAGACGATGTCGCCCTGCTTGATGTCCAGGTCGATCGGCCCCAGGTGGAAGGGTTCGCTGCCTTCCACCGGCGGCGGGCTGTAGCTCACGCCGCGCAACTCCAGGCTGTGCACCACCGGTTTCGGCGCCTCGGTAGCGTCCAGCAGCAGATGGGGTTCGGGGGAGGAGAAGCGCTCGGACAGTTCGCTGATGCGGCCAAAGGCGATCTTTGCCTTGCCCACCACTGGCAGGTAGGCCACCAGGTTTTCCAGCGGGCCTTTCATGTACAGCAGCACCAGCACGAAGCCGGTGATCACGGTCGGGTCCGGGTTCGGGTTGTAGGCCTGCATGGCCAGGGCCAGGCCGATGACCACGAAGAACAGCATCGAGCCGAAGGTCTTGGCCAGGATATAGATGTTCACCGAACGCACCTGGATCGAGGCGATGCGATCCGCGGTTTCCTGGATGCGGTGAGTGTTCATCCGGTAGCGGCGCGGCCGGTGCATGCGCAATTCCTTGGCGCCCGAGGCAATGGCGTTGTAGTAGCGCTGCAGCTCGTCTTCCTGGTCGCGGGCCAGGTCGAAGCCGCGGATGCCTTTGCCGCCGGCCACGTACTGCACACTGGTGCCGATGAGGATGGCGACCACCATCATCAGGAACATCGGCACCGACAGATACGCCAGGTAGCCCAGGCAGCCGAGGGTGACGGTGGCGGCGATGGCCAGCGGAGTGAAGGCGAAGGAAAAGTCGCTGATGGTGTCGACGTCGTGGGTCAGCACCGGGATCAGGCGGTGGGAGCGGTAGCGTTCGATCTGGGTGATGGGCGCCGAGAGTACTTTTTCCCCCAGGTCCTTGCGCAGCGCGGCAATGATGCGCTGGCCCACGTAGTTGGTGCCGATGTCCGAGACGATCGAGCTGGTCAGCGCCAGCAGGCACAGGGCGGCGAAGGTCAGCACCACGCCCTGGGTCATGCCGGTCTGCGAGTGCAGGGCGTTATTGATGGTGGCCAGCAGCAGGGTGATGGCCAGGCCGCCGACCATGCCCAGGGCAACGGAAATCACGACAGTGGTGCGAAAGGGTCTGAGCAGGGCGAGCAATCCGTGGAAGGCTCCGCGCTTGGGGTCGGTCATAAGGGGTTCCCGGCAGTGGATGAGGGGTCGAGGCAGAAAGACCCGTACCCCTGACAGACGAACCGTTGGCGGCAGTATTTAGCTCGGCGCCGGGGCGCGGATAAATTGCTCGGCGCCTGCTTCGTTCTTGTTCTGTGGGCGCACGTGTATCGACGCAGTGCCTGATCCATTCAGCGAGAGCGAGCAAATGACGAAGAAGAATCTGGTGTATGTCTGGTCCCTGAGGAACGCGGCGGCCGACAAGGCGGGGCAGCCGGTGGCCTACAAGGATCACGAGCGCTACATGAAATCGGTGCTGGAGTTTTTGGTGGAGTCGCTGAACCAGACGCCCCTGGGCGAGGCCTACAACCTGGTGGGCGTGGTCTACGACGATGACGAGCAATCGCCACGGGACCAGCAACTGGTGAGCGACTACGGCTTCGCCTATCAGCCCGGCCGGCAGTGGCTGTACCCGGCGGACCTGCGGGTGCAGGGGCGCCTGGTCAACGACCTGCTGCTCAGCGTGCCGTCCACCTATCGCCGCCATCCGCGGGGCAGCGCCGAGCATATCGCCGGCAAGCAGGACTTCGAGCGCCGCCTGCACGACATCCTGGTGGAACTGAAGGCCGACATCGTGGTGCTCGACGGCCTGCTGGTGATTCTCGACGAGCTGGTGCGTCCGGGCGCGCCTTTCGCGCGGCGGATCATGAATATCCATCCGGGCATCACCCGCCTCGAGTCGCCCTATGAGCGTCGCGGTGCCTATGCCACCTGGAATGCGCTGTACGGTGCCCGTGGGCAGAAGGTGGTGGACTGGACCACGCGGGAAACCGAGCCGGTCGAGCCGCTGTACATGACCGGCGCTTCGTTCCACTACGTGGACAACGGCATCGATTCTGGCGAGGTGTTCCACGACGTGCTCAACACCGAGATCGCCCCCGAGGACACCATCCTCGAACTGCGCTGGAACAACTTCAACAACAGCCTGTTCCCGGCCTTGCATGAAGGCCTGGAACTGTTGGCCAAGCAGGGCTGAGCCCCTTTGGCGGGCGCCGGACCTGGCGCCCCGATCGCCACCTGTAGCCGCTGCCGCAGGCTGCGATCGGGGCGCAGCCCCGCAAACCTGACGACGCGGTATACCTGATGGGGGAGTTGTCTGGCCTGGCGCCCGCTGCGCGGGCGATCGCAGCCTCGCCATGGCTCGGCAGCGGCTACAGGGTCATTTTGTAGCCGCTGCCGCAGGCTGCGATCGGGGCGCAGCCCCGTAAAACCTGGCGACGCGGGAGCGGTGTTACAGCTCGCGTACCACGCGGAAACCGATCCAGTCGCCACGGGTGCTCGGGTAGATATTGTTGCGATTGCCCGAACGGGAGAACACCGGTGCTTCACCCCAGTCATTGCCACGGATCTGCAGCGATTCGCAGCCCGGCTCTACCCAGGCGCTGCCGTCGGTGGGCGCGCCCACATAGTTGGCGTGTTCGCAGTCGGCGATCCATTCATAGACATTGCCGTGCATGTCGTACATGCCGAACGTATTGGGCGGGTAGCTGCCCACTGGCGAGCTGAAGCTGTAGCCATCGGCCGGGCCATAGGTATTGGCGTGCTTGGCGATGCTGTAGCCCTTGCCTTCGTCGAACGGAAACGGAAAGGGACCCTTGGAGCCGGCGCGGGCGGCGTATTCGCGCTGGGCCTCGCTGACCATCGAATACTTGTGCCCGGTCTTTTTCGACAGCCAGGCGACATAGGCCTGCACGTCGGCGAAGTCCATGCACACCGCTGGCTGACGCGGCTCTTGCTTGTAGCGCGGCTTGCTGGCGATGCATTCACGGCCGGGGCGGGTATCGCCATTGGCGATGACCACGCCGGTCTGCTTGACGTAGCTGTCCCACTCGCCGGCGGTGATCTGGAAGCGGCTCATGGCAAAGGGCTTGGCGAAGGTCACGTCATGCATCGGGCCTTCGTCCGGTTCGCGGCCGACCTCGTCGTCCGGGGTGCCCATGGTGAAGGTGCCGGCGGGCAGCACGACCATTTCCGGGCAGTCCTTGCAGTCCTTGAACACCTGGCCCGGTTGCTGCGTGGCGGCTGATGCGCCCTGGCACAGCAGGCCGCCGAGCAGGGCGAGCAGGGAGGCGGCGCAGAGTCTTTGCAGGTTGCGGGACGGGGGCGTGGGGTGAGTCGGTTCAGTAGTCATGAGTCATCTCAAGGGTTGGCAAAGGTGGATCGCCGGTGGCGCGGTCTCAAAGGGTGCGGGCCAGCAAGTCCATGAAGCGGTCGATCTGCGCTTCGTCGTTGAGCAGCCCGGGCGCGGTGCGGATCACCGGGCCGACGTCGCGGTCCACGGCATCGACCACCGCGCGGTTTTTCATCAGGTAGGCGGCGACCGCGTCGCTGTCCTTGCCCTTGACCCGGAAGAAGGTGAAGCCGGCGGACAGCTCGGCGCTCAGCGGCGTCACCAGTTCGATCTGCGGATGTTGCTGCAGGCGTCGTTTCAGGTAGCTGTTGAGGCTGTGAATGCGTGCCTGGACCTCGGCCTTGCCCAGTTCCAGATGCAGCTTGAAGGCTTCGTCCAGCGCCCAGCGATGCTCGAAGGCGTGGTAGCCGCCGGGCGACATGGAGGTGGCGAAATTGTTGTCTTCGGAGAAGGTCGGCGTCATTGGGGTGACGTCCTTGATCTCCTCGGAGCGGGCGCAGACGATCCCGGTGCCGCGCGGGCCGAACATCCACTTGTGGGTGCCGGCGATAAAGAAGTCGCAATGCATGTCCGGGAAGCTCAGGTCTTCCACGCCGAAGCCGTGCACGCCGTCGACCACGTAGAGGATGCGCTCCTGCTCGGCGCGCTCGCGGTTGAGTTCCTCCACCAGCTGGCCGATCTGGCCGATCGGCAGTTTCACGCCGCTGCCGGATTGCACCCAGGTCATGCCCAGCACTCGGGTGTTGGGGCGGATACTGCGCTTGATCGAGCCCAGCACTTCGTCCGCCGATACTGTGTGGGCGTTTTCGAACAGCTTGATCTTGCGCACCTGGGTGCCTTGTTTTTTCACCCGGAAGTCCAGGCTGTACTCGGTGGAGTAGTGCTCGTGGACGGTGGTGAGGATCTCCTGGTCGGGGCGCACATGGATGCCGCCGTAGATCATCGCCAGGCCTTCGCTGGTGCTGCCGGTCAGGGCGATTTGCCCGGGCTTGGCGTTCAGGTAGCGCCCGGCCCACTTGCGCACCTCGGCTTCGCGCTTCCAGGTTTCCTCCAGCTCCCAGTCCATGGCCAGGCCGGGGTTGCGGTCGATGCTTGCGCGATGGCGCTCGATGGCATCGCGCACCGGCTTGGGGTGGGAGGTCACCAGGAAGTTGGAGAAGTGCAGGTAGTCCGGGTCCTGGTTGAACAGTTGACGCAGTTGCGTCCATTTGTCCCCGGACGCCAGCGTGCTGTCGCGGGCTGCGTCGGCCTGGGCCAGAGAGGCGAGGGCGGCATTGCCCAGGGGCAGGCTGGCGGCGAGGACGCCGGCCTGTTTGAGAAAGGTACGGCGGTCAGTCATGGTTTTGGTTCACTTGTTCGGCAAAGGAAATTCAACGGTTGGCGACCGGGCGCGCGGCTTTCTGCACCTGGTCCCAGACCCGCAGGAAGTTGCCGCCCCAGAGCTTGGCGATGTCCGCCTCCGAGTAACCGCGCGACAGCAGCTCGGCGGTGACGTTGCGGATCTCGCCGACGTTCTCCCAGCCCTTGACCCCACCGCCTTCGTTGAAGTCCGAGCTGATGCCGACATGGTCGATGCCGATCTTGCGCACCGTGTAGTCGATGGCGTCGCCCAGGTCCTTGAGGGTTGCCTTGGGCTCTTCCTCGAGGATGGCGTAGAGCTCGCTGGCGTACTGGCCAAACCTCTGTTCCGGCCAGGCCGAGATGATCGGGTCGCCCGGCATCAGGGCCATGGCCAGGTTCGGCAGCGGCGGCAGGTCGAAGCGCGCGCGCAGGGCGTTGAGCTTGTCCTGGGTGGCCTGGGTCAGCGGGCGCAGGTACTGCGAGAAGCCGACCACCTGGACCACGCCGCCGCTGTTCTTGATCAGCTGCATTTCCTTGTCGCTGAGGTTGCGCGGGATATCCACCGAGGCCCGTGGCGCCGAGTGCGAGGCCACCAGCGGCGTGCGGCTCAGTTGCGCCACCTGCTCCAGGGCCTTGGTCGACATCTGCGAGACATCGATGATCACCCCCAGGTCGTTGAGGCGATGCACCGCCTGCTTGCCGATCTGTGACAGGCCATCGAGGGCGTCCGGGGAGTCGTTGAAGAACGGCAGCGGCCGCGAGGAGTCGGCCCAGGCGTTGTTGCCGATGTAGCTGAAGCCGAACATGCGCATGCCGCGGGCGGTCCACAGGTCCAGCAGGTTCAGGTCGTTGCCCAGGGGGTAGGCGTTGAGCATGCTGATAAAGATCGCGAACTTGCCTTCGCCGTGCAGGCGGCGGAAATCGTCCGGGGTGTAGGCGATGCCGACCTGGTTGGGGAAGTCGCGGACCATGCCGGAGATGATCTTGTAGCGCACCTCCTGCTGGTTGCGCGCTTCCTCGACAAAACCCTCGGTGGGACGGTGGGGGGCGTTGGGGCCATTCCACATTTCCGGCCAGCCGAAGATGGTCAGGGCCGCGCCGGACAGGCGCCCGCGATTGGCCTTGACCAGATCGAACTGGCCGCCGCCGTCCTTATCGAACTCGTTGCCGGCGGTGCCGAAGTCCAGCGGCAGGCTGATGTGGCTGTCGAACGACAGGATGCGTTCCTGCAGTTCATCGGCCTGCTTGATCACCTTGACCGGGTAGCCCGGGTTGCCACGCAACCAATAGTCCCAGGCCAGAAAGCCTGCTCCGGCACCGATGGCCAGGGCCAGCGGCAGACCGATGTAAAGAGCCTTTTTCGAACGTGGTTTTGTCATTGCCATCTCAGTCGGGTTCGCCGTCAAAGTGCAGGCCGCTGGTACAGGTACGGCGGCCTTTGCTATCTGGGAAGAACGAGTGAGGTCGGGGGAAAATTAGGCCTCGTGACCGGTCTGCCTGGCGGGCGCGGGCCTTTGCCGATGCGGCTTAAATTTCCCCCCTCTGCAAACGTCCTAGCTGGGATAAGGCCTGCTTCAGGGCTGACACAGGTAGGGCAATGACGATTTCTCGACGAGGGTTTATCGCAGGCTTGGCGCTCACTGGAGCTGCGGTGCCCGCGGCCATTTATGCGCACCGTGAACTGACGCGTGAGGAGGCGCCGGAAACCCCCGGCGAAGCGACGGTCGATCTGGCGGACACCGCCGGCCAGCAATTGGCGGACAAGCTGCGCGGGGTCTGGACCCTGCGTTTCGAGGGCGCGGACGCTGGCCTGGCGGGCCTGCCGCGGGAGGGGCTGGAACTGTTTCTCGACGTCGCCCAGCGCGGGCGCGGCCTGCGTGGTTACCTGGACCGCGGCGAGGCATTGCGTGGCGAGGCCGAGCCGCGTTACCGGGTGGTCGGCGATCTGCTGGCGCCCGATCCGAAACAGCTTTACTGGCGCCTGGTAAGCGCCGATGCCGGCGACGGTGCGCCTTGTTATGAGTTCAGTGTGGTGCTCGACGAAGTCTGGGGTGATTTCGGCAACGCCGGCAGCGGCACCCTCAGCGGGCGCATCCTGCGCCTGGACCGGCCGCTGGTGCTGCCCGAGCAGGACAACCGCTTCGTCGCCACCAAGCAGCTGTTCCCCGAAGCCCGCCAGCGCATCGGTCTGAACCCGACGCTGCTGGCCTGGCTGATTTCCCCCGAGCACCGGCTGTTTCACCAGCTGTGGCATGCCTCGCGGGACAAGTGGCACAGCCTGTCGGAAGAAAAACGCGACGCCCTGCGCGGCATCGGCTGGCAGCCCGGCCCGCTCGGTCAGGAGCGTGACGCCCGGGGCAAGCGCAAGGACCGCAACGGCTCGGGCATCGACTTCTTTTTCATGCACCGGCACATGCTCGGCACCGCACGCTCCATGCAAGACCTGCCGTCCTGGCTGAACTTCCCGACCCCGCAGCCGGAGCTGGAGCGCGATCGCCAGGGTTTCGCCCGTTATTTCGACAATCGCGACGGCTTTGCCCTGCCGCCGACCTGGCTGGCCAGCGACGACGCCGACTACACCCAGTGGGTCAGCGACATCAAGACCGCCGAGACCTACCACAGCAATTTCCAGGTCTGGGAATCGCGTTACCGCGACCCGCGTTACCTGTCGACGCTGACCCTGGGCCAGTTCGGTTCCGAGCTGGAACTGGGCCTGCACGACTGGCTGCACATGCGCTGGGCTTCGGTGCCGCGCGATCCTTCCAATGGCGCGCCGGTGCCGTTCGCCCGCGATCCGGCAGACTTTTCGGCGCGCTGGTACGCTGCGGAAAACGACTTTCTCGGCGACCCGTTTTCCTCCCATGTCAGCCCGGTGTTCTGGGCTTTCCACGGCTGGATCGACGATCGCGTGGAAGACTGGTTCCGTGCCCACGAGCGTTTCCATTCGGGCGAAGTCAGCCGCCTTGAAGTCAACGGCGTGCCCTGGTTCGCCCCCGGGCGCTGGGTCGAGGTCGACGACCCCTGGCTGGGCCCGGACACCCATGGCTGCAGCACCACCCCAGGTTTGCAAGTGGGGCGCTCGGTGGAGATGGATCCTGAGACCATGAAGCTGGCGCTGCGCATCACCTTCGCCGAGGAAGACAAGTTGGCCGAGCTGTTCCGCAAGGTGCCCAAGCGGCCCTGGTATGCCCGTCACCTGAAGGTGCGGGAACGATTGCTGTAACAACACTCGCCGCCCGCGCAGACAAAGGCCCTGTAGCCGCTGCCGAGCTTGCGAGGCTGCGATCGAGGACGCAGTCCTCGCAAGGCCTGTGCACGGGGTTTGTCTGAAACACCGCGTTGCCTGATTGGCGGCCGCTTCGCTGCCGATCGCAGCCTCGCTGCGCTCGGCAGCGGCTACAGAGGTTGCGCACCAGCCCGCAACCTACACGCTCGAAGCACGGCTTCAGAGCACTTTCCAACCACCCCCCAACGCCTTGTACAGGGCCACGCTGGCCTGCAGCCGGGACAGCCGCAGCTGCACGTTCTGGTCTTGCGCGGCGTACAGGGTGCGCTGGGTTTCCAGGACCGTCAGCAGGTCGGCGGCGCCGGCCTGGTAGCGGCTCTGGGCAATGTCGAAGGCGGTCTGCGCCTGGTGCAGTTCTTCGCTCTGCCATTGCCGCTGCTGGTCGAGGCCGCGGATGCTGGCGAGGGCCTTTTCCACATCGGCGAAGCCGTTGACGATCGCCCCGCGGTAGGTTTCCAGCAGCTCTTCCTGGCGCGCCCGGGCCTTGTCGCGTTCGGCGCTCAGGCGGCCGGCGTTGAAGATCGGCGCCGCCAGGGCGCTGGTGAGGTTGTAGAAGGGGCTGCGCAGGATGTCCGAGGCGCTATTGGCCCCCGAGCCGAGGCTGGCGCTCAGGGTGACGGTGGGCAGCATCGCCGCCCGGGCCACCGTGACGTCGGCCTGGGCGGCGGCGAGCCTGGCTTCGGCGCTGGCGATGTCCGGGCGGCGGCTCAACAGGTCGCTGGGTACGCCGGCGTCGATGCTGGGCCAGGTCAGTTGGGCGAAGGCTTGCTGGCCGAGGTCGAGGCTCTGCACCGGCTGGCCGAGCAGGGCGGCGAGGGTGATCCGCGCATCCTCGGCCTGTTGCTGCACCAGTGGCAGCTGGCGCTGCTGGGCGGCCACCAGGCTCTTCTGCTGGGCCAGTTCCAGGGCGGTGGCCGAGCCCGAGTCGTAGCGGGTCTGCACCAGCCTGAGCACGCTCTGCGCATTGGCCAGGTTGAGTTCGGCGATGCGGCTCTGCTCGCCCAGCGACAGCACCTGGGTGTAGCTGTTGGCGACGCCGCTGAGCAGGGTCAGCTCGACGGTGGCCTGGTCGAATTCGCTGGCCCGCAGGCTTTCCACGGCGCTGTCGCGGGCCGCGCGCCTGCCGCCCCAGAAGTCGATTTCATAGCTGGCGCTGAGGCTGGCGTCGAAATAGTCCACGGCCTTGTTGCTGCTGTCGGCGTCCAGTTGGCTGTAGCCGTTGCCGCGCAGCAGCTTCTGCCGGTTGGCGTTGAGCGCGCCCTTGAGTTCCGGCAGCAACGGCGCGCCGGCGACCACCGCCGAGGCCTGGGCCTGGCGCACCCGGGCCATGGCGGCGGCGAGGTCGTGGCTGCCCAGGCGGGCCTGCTCGATCAGGCGCTCCAGTTCCGGGCTGCCGAAGCGGGTCCACCATTGGCGATTGTCCTGCTGCGCAGCCGCGGTATGGGGCGAGTGCCAGGCGGGCGGTGCCTGCAAGCCGCTGTCCGGGCGCGGCGCGGGGCCGCTGCAAGCCGCCAGCAACAGGCTGGTGGCGATAAGGCTGAGGGGCGCTTTCATAGGTCGATCATTCACTGGTGAGGGCCGTGACCGGGTCGAGTCGGGCTGCTTTGCGGGCCGGCATGAAGCCGAAGATGACGCCGGTGACCAGGGCGCAGGCGAAGGCGCCCAGGACCGCCACCAGGGAAAAGGCCACCGCCACTTCGCTGAGGATCAGCACGCCGCCGATGATCAGCGCCAGGGCGATGCCGGTCAGGCCGCCGACCACCGAGAGCATCACCGCCTCGGTGAGGAACTGGCGCAGGATGTCGCGCTGGCGGGCGCCGGTGGCCATGCGGATGCCGATCTCGCGGGTACGTTCGCGCACGGTCATGAGCATGATGTTCATCACCCCGATGCCGCCCACCAGCAGCGAGATCGCGGCAATGGCGCCGAGCATCAGCGACAGGGTGTTCTGGGTGCGGGCCTCGGCCTGGATCATCGCCGCGTTGTTGGTCAGTTCGAAATCGCGTTTGCCGCCGTGCATGCGCAACATCAATTCGTCGATGGCCTGCTCGGCCTCCTTGACCTTGCGCGCATCGCTGGTGGCGATCGCCACGTATTCCGGATTGTGGGTGCCGAACAGGCGGATGCTCGCGGCGGAGTAGGGGATGGCGATGCGGTCGTCGCTGTCCTGATCGCCGGAGCTGGCGCCTTTTTCCGCCAGCACGCCGACCACCTGGAACGGCACGTTCTCGATCAGGATGTATTGGCCGATGGGGTTGGCCACGTCCTTGAGCAGCTTGTCGCGGACCTTCTTGCCGATCACCGCCACGGCGGCCGCGGCGCGCTCGTCGGCCTCGGTGAAATAGCTGCCCTCGACCACCGGCCAGTTGAAGATCGCCGGGAAGTTGGTGTCGTTGCCGCCGACGTAGCTGGTGTGGTCGACGTTGCCGAAGCGCACGCCGGCCTCGGAACCGTTGACCGGCATGATGCGCTTGACCTGCGGCAGGGCGGCCAGGGCGGCGACGTCGTCGAGGGTGATGATGCCCGGCGGGGTGCGCGGGTTGGGCGTGTGGCCGCTGAGGTAAATGATGTTCGAGCCGAACGCGCCCATCTGCGCCATGACCTGGCGCTTGCTGCCTTCGCCCACCGCCAGCATCACCACCACCGAGGCCACGCCTATGACGATCCCCAGCAGGGTCAGGGCGGTGCGGAAGCGGTTGATCCACATCACGCGCCAGGCCGCTTGCACGGCGTCCAGCAGTTCGCCTTTCCAGGCACCGTTGTGTTCGCTGCCGTCGGCCAGGCGCTGGCGCAGGTCCACCGCCTGCAGGGCGCCGCTGTTGGCGCTGGCCTGGACCTCGGGGTGCTGGTCGGCGGTGTCGCTGACGATCTCGCCGTCGCGGATTTCGATGATGCGCTTGGCCCGCGCCGCGACTTCGCGGTCGTGGGTGATCAGGATCACCACATGGCCCTGGCTGGCCAGTTCGTCGAGCAGGGTCATGACCTCGGCGCCGCTGTGGCTGTCGAGGGCGCCGGTGGGTTCGTCGGCGAGGATGATGTGGCCGCCGTTCATCAGCGCGCGGGCGATCGACACCCGCTGCTGCTGGCCGCCGGACAACTGGTGCGGACGGTTGCCGGTGCGGCTGGCCAGGCCCAGGCGGTCGAGCAGGGCGGCGGCGCGGGCGTGGCGCTCGGCCGCCGGGGTGCCGGCATAGATCGCCGGCATCTCGACGTTTTCCTGGGCCGAGCCGGACGGAATCAGGTGGTAGCCCTGGAACACGAAGCCGAAGGCCTCGCGGCGCAGCCAGGCCAGTTCGTCGCTGTCCAGCCGGGCAACGTTTTCCCCGGCGAACAGGTACTCGCCCGAGGTCGGGCGGTCGAGGCAGCCGAGGATGTTCATCAGTGTCGATTTGCCGGAGCCGGAGGCGCCGACTATGGCGACGAACTCGCCGGCGTGGATCGACAGGTCGATGCCACGCAGCACGTCCACTTGCGGCGTGTCGCCGCCGCCGTAGGATTTACGGATGTCCTTGAGGTCGATCAGCGGGGTCTGCATTCAGCCTCCGCTGCTTTGCGCGGGACCGATCAGCAGGTGCTCGCCTTCGTCGAGGCCGTCCAGGACCTGGATGCGCAAGCGATCGCTGATGCCGACCCGTACCTTGCGCTCCTCGATCGAGCCGTTTTTCGCCACCACCCGAGCCAGCTGCACGCCGCTCTCGGCGCTGCTCTGCAGGGCGGCGATCGGCGCGGTGAGGACGTCCTGCGCGCGGTCGGCGACAAAAAACACCTGGGCGGTCATTTCGGCCATCAAGGCGTTGTCGGCGTTATCCACATCCAGCAGCACGGTGTAGAGCACCACCCGGCCGCTGCCGCTCTTGCTCGAACTGTTGGGGCTGCCGCTGCCCTGGCTGCTTTCGTTCAGCGGCTTGGGCGGTATCGGCAGGATCTGCCGCACGGTGCTGGTCCAGCGCCGGGTGCCGCCGCTCAGGGTGGTGAAGTAGGCGGTCATGCCCGGTTTGACGTGGCCGATATCGGCTTCGGAGACCTCGGCCCAGACGGTCATCGGCGACAGCCGGGCGATGCGCAGGATCAGCGGCGTCTGCTGCTGGGCGTTGAGGGTCTGGCCTTCGCGGGCGTCCACCGCGACCACGGTGCCGGACATCGGCGCATAGATGCGCGTGTAGCCCAGCTCGGCCTGGTCGCTGCGCAGGCTGGCCTGGGCCTGGCGGATCTGCGCCTGGATCATGTCGATCCGCGCCTGGGTCGCCTTGAGCTCGGCGCGGGCGGTCTGCACGTCTTCGTCGCGGGTCGCGCCGCCGGCGGCGAGGTTCTGCTGGCGCTGGTATTTCTGCCGGGCCAGTTCGTTCTGCGCCCGCTGCTCTTGCAGCTGGGCCTGCAGGTTCTCGATGGAGAAGCGGCTGGCGTCGAGCTTGGCCTGCTGGGTGGCGGGGTCGATCTCCACCAACAGCTGGCCTTCCTTGACCGGGTCGCCGGCTTCGACGTGGATCTTGCGGATCTGCCCGGACGCCTGGGCGCCGACATCGACATAACGCCGCGGTTGCAGGGTGCCGAGGGCGGTGACGCTGCTTTCGATGGTGCCGCGGCTGACCTGCACGGTGGCGAACTGGTCGCGCCCTGGCGGCAGGATTTTCCAGGCAGCGAAGGCAACGACGGGAATCAGACACAGGGTGACAAGCAGGGCGCGTCGGGTATGACGGGGACGTTTCATGCAGGGTTCCGGCCAATGGAAATCGGCCCGTCGTCCGGCCTGGCCCGTGGCATGGGCGCTGGCTGGAGGCTGTCGATAGCACGACAGATACGGGGAGCTGTCAGGTAAACGAGGGGCAATAGAGGGAATTTAAGCATGGACACATGGAGTTACAGCTGCGGCAAGAGGTATAGACGAACAAAATAAAGTCGGCGAATCGACGCGGTACTTTAAATCTATATGAGAATTACTATAAATTACGTCACTTCTAAACTGCCATCATCGAATCGCCTGCCCAAGGGTGGAGTGCCGGTTGTGCTCAAGGACAAAAGCCGCAGGTCGCGGTCGGGAGTCATGTTGGAAAACTACTATCGCGAGCTGGTGTGTTTCCTCAACGCCAAGCTGGGCAACCTGCAGGTGGCCGAAGATGTGGTGCATGACGCTTATGTGCGGGTGCTGGAGCGTTCCAGCGACACGCCGATCGAGCAACCGCGGGCCTTCCTCTATCGCACGGCGCTGAACCTGGTGATCGATGGCCATAGGCGCAATGCCTTGCGCCAGGTCGAGCCCCTGGATGTGCTCGACAATGAAGAGCGCTTCTTCAGCCCCTCGCCACAAACCAGCATCGACCACGGCCAGCGCCTGGACATGCTGCAACGGGCGCTGGCGGAGCTGCCGGCGCTGTGCCGGGAAAGCTTCCTGCTGCGCAAGCTCGAAGGCCTGTCCCACCCCGAGATCGCCGAGCGCCTGGGGATTTCCCGCAGCCTGGTGGAGAAGCACATCGTCAATGCAATGAAACATTGCCGGGTGCGGGTCCGGCAGTGGGACGCCCATTGATCCTTCTTTGTTAAATTTTTTTTCACTGTCCTCGTTCCTACTCAACAGACGACCTGCTGCCTCGCCATGGGCCGATCAGGTCACCGTCGATTTCTCCCCGCGTTGAGGGATTTATCCAGAGGACACTGGAAATGACACAGGCAATTGCATCGACCATCGTTCACGACCTGATCGGTATCGGTTTCGGCCCCTCGAATCTGGCGCTGGCTATCGCGCTGGAAGAACGTGGCCAGATTCAGGGTCCGCTGGACGCGCTGTTTCTCGACAAGCAGGCCGATTACCGCTGGCACGGTAATACGCTGGTGGCCCAGAGCGACCTGCAGATTTCCTTTCTCAAGGACCTGGTGACCCTGCGCAACCCGACCAGCCCGTACTCCTTCGTCAACTACCTCAAGCACCACGGTCGCCTGGTGGACTTCATCAACCTGGGCACCTTCTATCCGTGCCGCATGGAGTTCAACGATTACCTGCGCTGGGTCGCCGGGCACTTCCAGGAGCAGAGCCGCTACGGCGAAGAAGTGCTGGCCATCGAGCCGGTGCTGCACAACCAGCAGGTCGAGGCGCTGCGGGTGATTTCCCGCGACAGCCAGGGCCAGGAGTTCGTGCGTACCAGCCGTTCGGTGGTGGTCAGCCCTGGCGGCACGCCACTGATCCCGGACACCTTCAAGGCGCTCAAGGACGACGGCCGGGTGTTCCACCACGCGCACTACCTGGAGCGCATGGCCAACCAGCCGTGCACCAGCGGCAAGCCGATGAACGTGGCGATCATCGGGGGCGGGCAGAGCGCGGCCGAGGCCTTTATCGACCTCAACGACAGCTTCCCTTCGGTGCAGGTGGACATGCTGATGCGCGGTTCGGCGCTGAAGCCGGCGGACGACAGCCCGTTCGTCAACGAAGTGTTCTCGCCGGACTTCACCGACCTGGTGTTCCAGCAGCCCAGGGGCGAGCGCGAGCGCCTGGTCCACGAGTACCAGAACACCAACTACTCGGTAGTGGATGTCGACCTGATCGAACGCATCTACGGGATTCTCTACCGCCAGAAAGTCTCCGGCGTCGCGCGCCATGTGTTCCGTACCCTGACCACCGTGGAGAAAGCCACCGCCACTGCCCAGGGTATCGAACTGGTGCTGCGCAACACCTCCACCGGCGAGTTGAGCACCCGCCACTACGACGCGGTGATCCTGGCCACCGGCTACGAGCGCCAGACCCACCGCGCGCTGCTGGCGCCGCTGGAAGCCTACCTGGGCGACTTCGAAGTGGACCGCAACTACCGGGTCATCACCGACGAGCGCTGCAAGGCCGGCATCTACACCCAGGGCTTCAGCCAGGCCAGCCATGGCCTGAGCGACACCTTGCTGTCGGTGCTGCCGATCCGTGCCGAGGAGATCGCCGCTTCGCTGTACGAGCACGACAAAGGCCGCCACAGCCGTTCGGTGCGTGATCTGTTGTTGGCCACGGCTAGCTGATAGAGGCCGTCAAGGTCCGATAGTTCTGGGTTGAACCTTCGGGCCTCATCGCGGGCAAGCCTCGCTCCTACAGAGAATGTGCATGCTTCTGTAGGAGCGAGCGGGCGGCGATCCGACTTGCCCGCGATGGACGGCGCAGCCGTCCCCATTCCGACCCGCTCGATATCCCCGAAAATCCCCTCATCCAGCCTTCGCTGCCGACCCTTCCTGAACCTTCGCTGAAGAACTTTTCGATTCCCCCGCCAGCGCCTTGCCGTCGATTTACTCTGCAAAAACCGCGGCGTAAGCTGCGCGCGTTTTCCATCAAGCGGAGACCCACAGTGGGTACTTGTTCGAGCGACAGTAGTCGGCCGGTTTCGATAACCGGCGCCTTCCCGGCAAGATAACGCGCCCGCTTTGTGTGCCGTTGTCTCGCCGTAACAGCGAGCGGCGGCTTCCCGATCGTGGCCTTCAGGGCCCGTTCCCGATGTCCTTCTCATCGACACTGCAACAGTGGGTGATGCCTGGCCTTGTGCCGCATCGCCGCGCTACGGCTGCGCCTGTTCGCGCGGCCGGCGAACCCGACCTGGCTGTGAGTCTCCCGGCGCCGACCGTTAGGGGACACACCATGAACCTCACCCTGCTCAAAGAGTTTTTCGCCGGCTTCCTGCGGACCCGGCATTTCGCCCGGCACTTTCGCCGCCTGGCCTTGCTGGAAAGCTTCAGCGACGCCAGCGTCAGCCGCGATGTGCCGCCCAGCCTGGCGCAGACCCTGGTGGCCGCGGCCAACGACGATGCCGCGGACCTGCTGCAACGCCTCGGCAGCCACACCGATGGCCTGAGCGAGGCCGAGGCCCAGGCCCTGCGCGAGCAGCATGGCCTCAACGAGGTTGAGCACGAGCAGCCGCTGCCCTGGTGGACACACCTGTGGCATTGCTACAAGAACCCTTTCAACCTGCTGCTGACCCTGCTGGCAGTGATCTCCTGGCTGACCGAAGACATGAAGGCGGCCACGGTGATTTTTTCCATGGTGGTGCTCTCCACGTTGCTGCGTTTCTGGCAGGAGGCCAAGTCGAACAAGGCCGCCGACGCCCTCAAGGCAATGGTCAGCAACACCGCCACTGTGCTGCGGCGCAACGTGGTCGACGCCGCGCCGTCGGTGTTCGCCAGGCTGCATGGCGCGGCGGTGGCGCACCAGGGCCTGCAACGCCTGGAACTGCCGATCCGGCAACTGGTGCCGGGCGACCTGATCCAGCTTTCGGCCGGCGACATGATCCCCGCCGATTGCCGGGTGCTCAGCGCCAAGGACCTGTTCGTCAGTCAGGCGGCGATGACTGGCGAATCGCTGCCGGTGGAGAAATTCCCGCGCCAGCAGGACGCCGCCACCCTCAACCCGCTGGAGCTGGACAACATCCTGTTCATGGGCACCAACGTGGTGTCCGGCGCGGCCACTGCGCTGGTCCTGACCACCGGCAACGCCACTTATTTCGGCGCCCTGGCGCAGCGGGTCGGGGCCACCGACCGGGCGCCGACTTCGTTCCAGAACGGGGTGAACAAGGTCAGCTGGCTGCTGATCCGCTTCATGTTCGTCATGGCGCCGCTGGTGCTGTTCATCAACGGCTTCACCAAGGGCGACTGGATGGAGGCGCTGCTGTTCGCGCTGTCCATCGCCGTGGGCCTGACCCCGGAAATGCTGCCGATGATCGTCACCTCGACCCTGGCCAAGGGCGCGGTGTTCCTGTCGCGCAAGAAGGTCATCGTCAAGCGCCTGGACGCGATCCAGAACTTCGGCGCCATGGACGTGCTGTGCACCGACAAGACCGGCACCCTGACCCAGGACAAGATCTTCCTCGCCCGGCATGTGGATGTCTGGGGTGAAGAGTCCGAGGACGTGCTGGAAATGGCCTACCTGAACAGTTACTACCAGACCGGCCTGAAGAACCTGCTGGACGTGGCGGTGCTGGAGCACGTCGAAGTGCACCGCGAACTGCGGGTCGGCACGGCGTTCCAGAAGGTCGACGAGATTCCCTTCGACTTCAACCGGCGGCGCATGTCGGTGGTGGTGGCCGAGAAGGAGCGTCCGCACCTGCTGATCTGCAAGGGTGCGGTGGAGGAGGTGCTGGCGGTGTGCACCCGGGTGCGCCATGGCGCTGCCGAAGAAATGCTCAGCGACGAGCTGCTGGCGCGGATCCGCCAGGTCACCGCCGAGTTCAACGGCGAAGGCCTGCGGGTGGTGGCCGTGGCCGCCCGGCCGATGCCGCGGGGTCGTGACAGCTACAGCCTGGCGGACGAGCAGGGGCTGACCCTGATCGGTTACGTGGCCTTCCTCGACCCGCCCAAGGAAAGCACCGCGCCGGCCCTCCAGGCCCTGGCCGCCCATGGCGTGGCGGTGAAGGTGCTGACCGGCGACAACGAACTGGTGACGGCGAAAATCTGCCGAGAAGTCGGCCTGGAACAACAGGGCCTGCTGCTGGGCAACGACATCGAGCGCATGAGCGATACCCAGCTGGCCAAGGCGGTGGAAACCACCAACGTCTTCGCCCGGCTCACACCCTCGCACAAGGAGCGCATCGTCCGCCTGCTCAAGGGCAACGGCCATGTGGTCGGCTTCATGGGCGATGGCATCAACGACGCGCCGGCCCTGCGCACCGCGGACATCGGCATTTCGGTGGACAGCGCGGTGGACATCGCCAAGGAGGCGGCGGACATCATCCTCCTGGAGAAAAGCCTGATGGTGCTGGAGGAGGGCGTACTGGAGGGGCGGCGGACCTTCGCCAACATGCTCAAGTACATCAAGATGACCGCCAGCTCCAACTTCGGCAACGTGTTCTCGGTGCTGGTGGCCAGTGCCTTCATTCCGTTCCTGCCGATGCTGCCAATGCATCTGCTGGTGCAGAACCTGCTGTACGACATTTCCCAGATCGCCATCCCGTTCGACAACGTCGATGACGAAATGCTGGCCCGGCCCCAGCGCTGGCAACCGGCGGATGTCGGGCGCTTCATGCTGTTTTTCGGGCCGATCAGTTCGATCTTCGACATCGGCACCTTCGCCCTGATGTGGTACGTGTTCGATGCCAATACCCCGGACCACCAGACCCTGTTCCAGTCCGGCTGGTTCGTGGTTGGCTTGCTGACCCAGACCCTGATCGTGCACATGATCCGCACGCCGAAGATCCCCTTCCTGCAAAGCCGCGCGGCCATGCCGCTGCTGGTGATGACCGGGCTGATCATGGCCATCGGCATCTTCCTGCCCATGGGCCCGCTGGCGCACTACTTCAAGCTGCAGGCGTTGCCGTCGCTGTACTTCGTGTTCCTGCCGGTGATCCTGCTGGCGTACATGGCGCTGACCCAGGCGGTGAAGGGCTTTTATATCCGCCGGTTCGGCTGGCAGTAAGCGCAGCGCCGCACCCAATCCTGTAGCCGCTGCCGCAGGNGGCCCTCCGGGCCGATCGCAGCCTGCGGCAGCGGCTACAGGGCCAGACTGACTCTTGCCGCTTGTGTAGGAGCGAGGCTTGCCCGCGATGGCCGCTCAGCGGCCCCGGCTCGGCGAACCAACATCTCCCCGTAACAGCTCCGGCGCAAGATGGCCGGCGCACCGACAAAGTGCACCTATCCTGTAGGAGCAGCCGCCCGTCGCGTACTCAAGGACTCCATTCATGCAAGCACTCCAGAACATCAACCTGAGCTCCCTGGTGGATACCCTGGTCAGCCTCAGCGCGGCCTTTATCCTCGGTGGCCTGATCGGCTTCGAGCGGCAGTACCGGCAGCGCACCGCCGGCCTGCGCACCAACGTGCTGGTGGCGGTGGGCGCGGCGATTTTCGTCGACATGGCCAACCGCCTTGGCGGCGCCGAAGGCGCGGTGCGGGTGGTGGCCTATGTGGTGTCCGGCATCGGTTTTCTCGGCGCCGGGGTGATCATGCGCGAGGAGGGCAACGTGCGTGGCCTGAACACCGCGGCCACCCTCTGGGCCTCGGCGGCGGTGGGCGCCTGCGCCGGTGCCGACCTGATCCTCGAGGCCTTTCTCGGCACGCTGTTCGTGCTGGCGGCCAACACCCTGCTGCGGCCGATCGTCAACAACATCAACCGCCAGCCGCTGGACGTGATCTCCGCCGAGGTCACCAACATCGTCTACGTCATCGCCCATCGCTCCAAGCAGAAAGCCGTGTTCGCCCTGCTCGAAGCGGAACTGGAGCGCAGCAACTACCCGGCCAGCGATATCGATGTCCATGCCTTCGGCAACGACGATGTGGAGATCGAAGCCACCCTGGCCACCACCTCGGTGGACGGCGACGAACTCGATGCCCTGGTGGCGCGCCTGTCCACCTCGGCCCTGGTGGAGCAGGCGTTCTGGAGCCCCAGTACCACCGAATAAACCGCGCAAGCGCCGGGTCGATGCGCCTGTAAACGGCAGGCCTGTGCAGCGAGGAAAAAAATGCCCGCCCACAGCGATTTTTGGGAATCGTCTTAAAGAGTCGGCCAGGGACCATCGGATAGTCTGTTGAACCTCTGTGTTCCACCGATAGTTGCCACGCCGATGCCCAACAAGCGCCTGAGAATACTGATTGCCGATGCGTCCCGGGAGCAGTGTGGTCGCATCCAGCGTTTGTTGAATGGGCTGGGCTACTTTCGCGTCGCCGCGGTGGGGGCTTTCCGCGAACTGGTGACCCTGACTCACTATTCCTGCGAGCCCTTCGAGAACTTCGACCTGTTGCTGCTCAGCGGCGAGCTGGCGTTTGCCGCCGGGGTGGACGCCGGTGCGTTCTGCCAGGGCAACCCGCAGATCCGCCATGCCATGATCTACGGCGGCCGCACCGAACATGCATTGCCGGTGGCCCTCGGCGCCTCTGCGCTACAGGAGATTCTCTGGGTGCCGAGCGCAACGCAGGAGATCCTCCAGCGCTTTATCGCCCATATCAATCCTCCCGCCTCCTCGGGCAAAGACCGAACCTTCCGAACACTGGAATAGCCTCCCGCAGTTGCTGGGAACAGCGCTTGTGTCGTGCTGCTGGAGGCGGAAACCACCACCTGGCCAGCGGTCTGCTGATGGCTGCGCAAGCCTTTTGTCTCCATCCGGACCGGACAAGACACAGGATTCATGGCCGCCCATTGATACCCGATATGTGCCGACGATGCGGGCGGAAATACCAGGGAAACGAGCATTTCGGGCTCGAAAAGTAGGGGAAAGCCGCATTTTAGTAATTCGGAGTAGGGCTTTTCAGAAAACCCTTAGAGAAAACACTCGGCTGCTCCCCTAGCCTTTATTCATAGGCTTGGAGCCTGTCATCTCAGACTTTTTTCATGGTCGCGAAAAAATGCCGAATAAAACGTTACGAATCCTGATCGCCGATGAACAGCATTTTCATCGAATGAAAATCGAGCGGGTGCTGAACCAACTGGGCTATTACCGGATTGCACCAATGTATCGACTCATCGAGGTGTTGAACGTCGTGGAATATGGCAGTGAGCCAATGGACCTGCTGATCATCAACGCCTCGCTGGGGTTGCACGACCGGCTCGATATCGTGGCGTTCTGCATGGATAACCCGCAGATCCGTCACGTGCTGGTCTATGACTCCGAGCTTCTCGGCGTGCCTTCGATTCCCCTCGACCCGCAGCGCAAGATGTATATCAGCAGCCTGCCATTGCCGGACCAGGAGACCATCAGCCGCTTGATGGGGGCCATCGACACCGGCCGCCGGAGCAAGGCCCCGGCGGCCGGAAAGTTTCCCAGCAGTTCCAACGAGGAAGAGATCGCCCCCGATGGCATTCGCTTGAATGCCGTGGTGCGTTAAGACCTCAGTCCCACGCCGGCGCAATGCCGGCGGGGCTGGTCAGACGATGCCCGCGCTCCAGATCGGCGATGCGCCGCATGTCTGCTTCGCCCAGGGTCAAGGCACAGGCCTTGAGGTTGCTTTCCAGGTTCGCGCGCCTGGTCGAGGATGGAATCACCGCATAACCCGATTGCATGGCCCAGGCCAGGGTCACCTGAGCCGGCGTCGCCCGATGCTGCTCGGCGATCTGCTGGATGACCGGGTCCTTGAGCACTTCACCATAGGCCAGCGTCATGTACGAGGTGATGTGAATCCCCTGGCTTTGCGCGAATTCCACGACCTTGCGGTTCTGCAGGTAAGGATGCAGTTCGATCTGGTGGGTGGCGATGTGTTCGGCGCCGACCGCGGCAATGGCCTGGCGCATCAGGTCGTTGGTGAAGTTGGAAACCCCGATCCGCCGGGTCAGCCCCAGTTGCTTGGCCTCCAGCAGCGCTGCCATGAACTCTTCGACCGGCACCTGGTTGTCCGGTGACGGCCAGTGGATCAGAGTCAGGTCCAGGTAGTCGGTCCGCAGCTTGCGCAGGCTGTCCTTGAGGCTAGGGATCAGCTTGTCCCGGGCGAAATTGGCGACCCAGATCTTGCTGGTGACGAACAGCTCGTCGCGAGGGATGCCGCTGTCGGCGATGGCCTGGCCGACCTCGGCTTCGTTCTCATAGATCTGTGCGGTGTCGATTGTCCGGTAGCCCAGCTCAAGCGCGGTGCTGACCGAGTCGATGACGACCTGGCCTTGCAGGCGAAAGGTGCCGAGGCCGAAAGCAGGTACAGACATGGATGACTCCAGATGGCAGTGGAAAGGCCAGGAGTATCCCGGTCCGCACCTTTGAGAAAAACCGCCGGACAGGCAAAGGAATCTTTACCGCGAATCACGAATGTCCCCGGCTCCCGCAGATACGACACAAGCCCCCGCGGGAGCCGCCGGGCGATCCCATTCCATGGCCCGACTCTCCGCGGCGACAGGTTCAGCCGCGGGCTTCGAGGATCATGCAGGTGGTGGAACCGGTGGCGTACAGGCGGCCATCGACGTCGTAGATCCGCCCTTCGGCCAGGGCGGTGGAGCGGCCCAGGTGGACGATCTTGCCTTCGGCGCGGATCGGCCCGCTGCTGCCGGTCAGGGCCCGTACATAACTGATGCGCAGGTCCAGGGTGGTGTAGCCCTGGCCCTTGTTCAGCCGGGTGTGGATCGCGCAGCCCATGCAGGAATCCAGCAGGGTCGCGGCATAACCGCCGTGCACGCTGCCCAGCGGGTTGTAATGGCGGGCATCCGGGGTGCCCTGGAACACGAAGTGCCCGGCGGACCATTCGATGGGGATGAAATCCAGCAGCGTGCCGATGGGCGGCGAGGGCAGTTCGCCGTTGCCGATGCCTTCGAAGAACTCGGTGGGGGAGAGGGCGCTGACTTCGGCCAGGGACAGGCTGCCCGGACCGGCCAGGCGTGCGCGCATGGCCTGTTCCTGGGCAATCCACTGGGCCAGGGTGGCGTCGCGGGATGGGCTTTGCATGGGCGTTTCCTCGTGGGGCGGAATAAGATGACGAACAAAATATTATGCTCGAAATATTATTTCGACCAGTGCCAAAACCGCCACAGGTCGGAAGATCCGGTCAGCACCCTCAGGTCATATCGCTGTGGCTGAACTCCTCGCCGAGAAAGTCGATCAGGGTGCGTACCGACGGCAGCAGGCCCCGGCGCGACGGGAAGATCGCATGGACGATCCCGCACTTGGGTGCCCAGCCCGGTACCAGATGCACCAGGCGTCCGGCGGCCAGGTCGTCGCGCACCACCACGCTGGGCAGGTGGGCGATGCCGATCCCCGCCAGCGCCGCCTGGCGCAGGGCGATCAGGTCGTCGGTGACCATCCGCGGCTTGTGGCGAATCTGCGCCAGGGCCTGGTCCGGGCCGAACAGCTCCCACTGGTATTCGCGCTGCGCCGCGCCCCAGTGCAGGCTCGGCAGGCCGCTGAGGTCGGCGGGCGAGGCGGGGCTCGACAGGCGTGCGAGAAAGTCCGGATGGCCGACCAGGCACTGGGTGCTGTTGCCCAGCACCTTCATCACCAGGTCGCTGCTTTCCAGCGGCGGGAAGCGCACCCGCAGGGCGATGTCGAAACCTTCGTGAATCAGGTCGACCCGGCGGTTGGTGCTCTCGATGAACAGCTCCACCAGCGGGTACTTGAGCATGTAGCGGGTCAGCATCGGCCCGACCCAGGAATTGAGCAGCGCGGTCGGGCAACTGATGCGCA
Organism: Pseudomonas sp. 22526; assembly: GCF_052044735.1. Lineage (NCBI taxonomy): Bacteria > Pseudomonadati > Pseudomonadota > Gammaproteobacteria > Pseudomonadales > Pseudomonadaceae > Pseudomonas > Pseudomonas sp. 22526. The sequence continues at coordinate 316,473 of NZ_JBQENK010000005.1, read as the reverse complement.
CCAGGCCCTGGGGCTCGGAGCGGTTGCGCTCGATGACTTCCGCGGCGCTTTCCGCTTCCACGCGCATGGCCAGGCAGCGCTGGTAGTACTCATGGCCGATCTCGGTGAGCGAGCAGTGGCGGCTGGTGCGGTGAATCAGGCGCACGCCGAGGCGTTCCTCGAGCTGGGCAATACGCCGGCTGAGCTTGGACTTGGGCATGTCCAGGGCGCGCCCGGCGGCGGCGAAACCCTGGTGTTCGACGACCTGGGTGAAGTAGTAGAGGGTGTTGAGGTCTTCCACCATCGTTCTCCAAATGGAACGCTAAGGACGATTTTTGCAGTCTAGTGCAGCAATGGTATGGGTTTTAAGGTGTATCCACGAAATAACTCACCCATGTCGGAGGCACCAGTATGAAAAACATCATCGGTATCTACACCAGCCCACGGTCTCATTGGGTGGGCGACGGTTTCCCGGTTCGTACGCTGTTTTCCTACGACAACCTGGGCAAGCACATCAGCCCGTTCCTGCTGCTCGACCACGCCGGCCCGGCTGAATTCACCCCGACCCAGCAGCGGCGTGGCGTTGGTCAGCATCCCCATCGCGGCTTCGAAACCGTGACTATCGTTTACAAGGGCGAGGTGGAGCACCGCGACTCCACCGGCAGCGGCGGCAAGATCGGCCCTGGCGATGTGCAATGGATGACCGCGGCTTCGGGGATTCTCCATGAAGAGTTCCACTCCGCAGCGTTCGCCCAGTCTGGCGGCACCCTGGATATGGTCCAGCTGTGGGTCAACCTGCCAGCGCGGGACAAGATGGCCGCACCCGGTTACCAGACCATTCTCGATGGTGACATTCCGGCCATCGCCCTCAAGGACAAGGCCGGCACCCTGCGGCTGATCGCCGGCGAGTTCGACGGCGTCAAGGGCCCGGCGCGCACCTTTACGCCGATCGACGTCTGGGACATCCGCCTGAATGCCGGCAAGCCCCTGACCCTCGATCTGCACGAGGGGCGCAACACCGCCCTGGTGCTGCTGCGCGGCACGGTCCAGGTCAACGGCCAGGAGCTGGTGCGCGAAGGCCAACTGGTGCTGTTCGAGCGCGATGGCGACCAGCTCAGCCTGGAAGCCAACAACGACGCGGTGGTGCTGCTGCTCAGCGGCGAACCGATCGACGAGCCCATCGTCGGCCACGGCCCGTTCGTGATGAACAGCGAGGCCGAGATCCACCAGGCATTCGTCGACTTCCAGTCCGGCCGTTTCGGCCAGATGCCTGGCTGACACCCACTTACCGACTTGCACAGGACGCGTAGGCCGGTTTCAGGGCCAGGGATGGCTGTTGCCTTAAATAAATGCCTCAGACACAAGAGGAACTGCACATGAACAACCTCAACGCGGCCAACTTCAATGGCCTGAAACCGACCATCGACCCCAACGATGCGGCGATGCTGCTGATCGACCACCAGAGCGGGCTGTTCCAGATCGTCAAGGACATGGACGTGCCGCAACTGCGGGCCAATGCCATCGCCCTGGCGAAAGCCGCGACCCTGTTGCAGATGCCGGTGATCACCACGGCCTCGGTGCCCCAGGGGCCCAACGGCCCGCTGATCCCGGAAATCCACCAGGAGGCGCCCCATGCCCAGTACGTGGCGCGCAAAGGTGAAATCAACGCCTGGGACAATCCCGAGTTCCGGGCGGCGGTCGAGGCCACCGGCAAGAAAACCCTGGTAATCGCCGGCACCCTGACCAGCGTCTGCCTGGCATTTCCGTCGATTGCCGCGGTGCATGAAGGCTACAAGGTGTTCGCGGTGGTCGATGCCTCGGGCAACCATTCGCGGCTGGCCACTGATCTGACAATCGCCCGCCTGGCCCAGGCCGGGGTGGTACCGATCGACATCATGGCTACGCTTTCTGAACTGCAAGGTTCGTGGAACCGCCCGGACGCCGAGCAATGGGCCGCGGTCTACGCCCAGGCCATGCCGCACTATCAGTTGCTGATCGAGAGCTACCTCAAGGCCCAGCAAGTGGCGAATGAACACGAAGTGCTGGATTCCCAGCGCTGAGCGAACACCCCCACGCCGATTTCCAGTCGGTATCGATAAGAAGCGAGGACTACCCCATGACTACTGCCTACAAGCGTCTCGACAAGAACAACGCCGCCGTGCTGCTGGTGGACCACCAGGCTGGCCTGCTGTCCCTGGTGCGCGACATCGACCCGGACAAGTTCAAGAACAACGTGCTGGCCCTGGCCGACCTGGCCAAGTACTTCCAGCTGCCGACCATCCTCACCACCAGTTTCGAAACCGGCCCCAACGGCCCGCTGGTGCCCGAGCTCAAGGCGCTGTTCCCGGACGCGCCCTACATTGCCCGGCCGGGCCAGATCAACGCCTGGGACAACGAGGACTTCGTCAAGGCAATCAAGGCCACCGGCAAGAAGCAGCTGATCATTGCCGGGGTGGTGACCGAGGTTTGCGTGGCCTTCCCGGCGCTGTCGGCCCTGGAAGAAGGCTTCGAGGTGTTCGTGGTGACCGATGCTTCCGGCACCTTCAATGAGCTGACCCGCGATTCGGCCTGGAACCGCATGTCCACCGCCGGCGCCCAGCTGATGACCTGGTTCGGCCTGGCCTGTGAGCTGCACCGCGACTGGCGCAACGACATCGAGGGCCTGGGCACCTTGTTCTCCAACCACATCCCGGACTACCGCAACCTGATCACCAGCTACACCACCCTGACCTCCGGCAAATGACCTGCCGATAGCCGCTGGCGAAGGCTGCGATCGGGGCGCAGCCCCGTAAACCGGCCAACGCATTTTCCAGGCAGGTCCGGGGCCAGGGGTTGCGGCAACTGCGTTGCCGATCGCAGCCTCGCAAGCTCGGCAGCGGCTACCCGGTATCACAATCCTGTAGCCGCTGCCGAAGGCTGCGATCGGGGCGCAGCCCCGTAAACCGGCCAACGCATTTTCCAGGCAGGTCCGGGGCCCAGGGGGTGCGGCAACTGCGTTGCCGATCGCAGCCTCGCAAGCTCGGCAGCGGCTACCCGGCATCACGATCCCTGTAGCCGCTGCCGAAGGCTGCGATCGCTGGCGTAGCCAGCGCAATCCAGGGCATGCGATCTACCGGTCGAACTGCCGACGGTTACTACGTCGAAGGCAAGCGATGCCAGCGGCTACAGAGGTGAACGACATCGTTCCGCACAGGGGCCTCCCACGAGGCCCCTGTTTTTGTTTTTCCGGCTATACCTGCAAGGTCGCTTGTGTGAGATTGTCGCGCCTCTGACCGTGCTGGAGTTGCTTGATGTCGATTCTGTTCGCCGACCACCCGTTGTTCGCCGCGCTGGCCCTGCTCCTGTTGGACATGCTGCTGTGGCGCTTGATGGGCGCGCGGGGCGGTTACTGGAAACTGCTGGTGCGGGTGCTGATCTTCACCCTGTACAGCGTGCTGCTGTTCAACCAGGGCCTGAACCCGATGCAGGCGGCGCCCTGGCCGGAGGACGTGCCGCTGCACCTGGCCGCCACGGGGTTGCAGATCGGTTGGTGGCTGTTCGGCGCGCGGACCCTGACGGTGGTGCTCGGCACCCTGATGATGCAACGGGTCGGGCATACCGGGCGACTGTTGCAGGACCTGATGGGCGCGGTGATTTTCCTGATCGCCATCATCGCCGCCATGGCCTATGTGCTGGAGTTGCCGGTCAAGGGTGTGCTGGCCACCTCCGGCGCGGTGGCGATCATTGTCGGCCTGGCGTTGCAAAGCACCCTCAGCGACGTGTTTTCCGGCATCGTGTTGAACACTACCAAGCCCTATCAGCTCGATGACTGGATCTCCATCGACGGCACCGAAGGCCGGGTCACCGACATCGACTGGCGCGCCACCCGCTTGCAGACCTCCCAGGGCAGCATGGCGGTGATTCCCAACTCCATGGCGGCCAAGGCCAAGATCATCAACTTCAGTCGTCCCGCTGATATGCACGGGCTGTCCATCAGCCTCCAGGTCAGCCCCCATGCGCGGCCGCAAACAGTGATCGAGGCGCTGGAGCGGGCCATGCTCGGTTGCCGTTTCCTGCTCCCCAAGCCGGCCCCCAGCGTGGCCTTGAAAAGCTCGGGCAACGCCGGGGTGGAATACGAGATCAGCGGCTTCGTGGCCTCCATGGGGCAGAAGCGCGAAGTGCGCAACCAGCTGTTCGACCTGGCCTTCCGTCACTTGCAGGCGTCCGGCGTCAGCCTGCTGTCCAGCGGTGAAAGCAGCGTGCCGGGCAACTTGTCGCGACCGCGGGCGCTGCTGGACAGCTCGAGCATCTTCTCCACCCTGCGCCAGGAAGAGAAGGAAACCTTCAGCCAGAACATGAGCCTGCAGACCTTCCGTGCCGGCGAGACCATCCTGCCGGCGGGCGAGGTCAGCGATCACCTGCTGATCATCGAGTCGGGGGTGGTCTCGGTGAGCCTGATCCGCGATGGCAAGCCGTTCGAGGCCGGGCGCATGGGGCCGGGCGAAGTGATAGGCGAGGCGGGCATCGCCGATCAGGCGACCGCGGCGGACTTCTCGGCCAAGACCTTCTGCACCCTGTACCGCATCGAGAACGAATACCTCAAGCCCTGCCTGGACGCGCGGCGCGATATCCACGAGGCGATGAAAAACCTCCTGGATTTCCGCCAGCACATCGCCCAGACCCTGACCCAGGAAACCCCGCGGCCGGTGGTGAAAAAAGGCTTCATGCAGTGGCTGCGCCGCCGCGCCTGACCGTCAATGCACATCCCCTGTAGGAGCGAAGCTTGCTCGCGATCCGCGCAGCGGCCATCCACCGCAGTGCCTGGACTGACGCTATCGCGCGCAAGCTGCGCTCCTACAAAAGAGAGGGAGACATTGGTCACCTGGTCTTGGCCGGAATTGGTTATTGGTACGGACCGCGCCCGGGCTTAACGTAGCGCTACATTCACTTGATCTGGAGCCATCCCATGCAACCGCGTATCGACTTCTACACCGCTTCGCCGGACGCCCTCAAAGCCATGATCGCCCTGGAAACCGCGGTCTCGAAACTGCCCCTGGAAAAGTCGCTGATCGAGCTGGTGAAGCTGCGCGCCTCGCAGATCAACGGCTGCGCCTTCTGCGTCGACATGCACACCGCTGATGCGCGCAAGAGCGGGGAAACCGAGCGCCGCCTGTACGCGGTTTCGGTCTGGCGCGAAACGCCGTTCTTCACCGACCGCGAACGGGCCGCCCTGGCCTGGACCGAGTCCCTGACCCGGTTGAGCGAAACCCACGCGCCGGATGCCGACTACGAGCTGCTGAGCAGCCAGTTCAGCCCCAGCGAGCAGGTCGACCTGAGTGTCGCAATCGCCACCATCAACAGCTGGAACCGCCTGGCCGTGGGTTTCCGCAAAATGCCCCAGGCCTGATTCCAGGCTCAATGGCCGTCGGCTGACGGCGCCGACGGCGGGGTGACCTTGCGCATCAGGGGCACCATGGCCGTGGCGATGATGAAACACAGCATGATCATCAGGAACGCATCGCCGTAGGTTTGCGTCTGCGCTTCGCGATAGGTCAGCTGCCAGAGTTGGCGCAGGCTGGCGCTGACGCCTTCGTCGCCGCTCTGGCCCAGCGCCGCGAAGTTGCCGCCGACCCGGGCCAGCCATTGGTTGAGCGCTTCGTTGCTGCTGTTGAGGTGTTCGGCCAGGCGGGTGAAGTGCAGGTTGGTGCGGTCGTTGAGAATGGTGGCGCAGGCAGCGATGCCGATGGCGCCGCCGAGGTTGCGCATCAGGTTGAACAGCCCCGAGGCATGCTTGAGCCGCGCCGGCGCCAGCCCGCCTAGGGTCAGGGTCACCGCCGGCGGCACCGCCAGTTGCTGGGCGATGCCGCGCAAGGCTTGCGGCAGCAGCAATTCCCTGGCCCCCCAGTCATGGGTGATAGGGCTGAAATCCCACATCGACAGGGCGAACAACCCCAGGCCCGCCATCATGATCCAGCGCAGGTCGATGCGGTTGGCGAGGAAGGCATACAGCGGGATCGCCAGCACCTGGAACACCCCGGTGGAAAACACTGCCATACCGATATCCAGCGCGCTGTAGCCGCGCACCCGGCCGAGAAACAGCGGCGTCAGGTAGATGGTGGCGAACAGGCCGATGCCGGTGACGAAGGAAAAGAAACAGCCGAGGGCAAAGTTGCGGTCCTTCAGGGCGCGCAGGTCGACGATCGGGTTGGCCACCTGCAGGGTGCGGCCGATAAAGGCCAGGCCGGCCAATCCGGAAACCCAGGCGGTGGTGAGGATGGTGCTGTCGCTGAACCAGTTCCAGCGCGGGCCTTCTTCCAGGGTGTATTCCAGGCAGCCGAGAAACAGCGCGAGCAACAGCATGCTCAGGTAGTCGGCGCCCTTGAGCAGCGCCAGTTCCGGCTGGTCGATCCGCACCAGCATGGGCACCGCCACGGCGACGAAAACCCCTGGCAGCAGGTTGATGTAGAACAGCCAGTGCCAGCTCGACACCTCGGTGATCCAGCCGCCGATCACCGGGCCCAGGGTCGGCGCCAGGGACGCCACCGCGCCAATGGTCGCCGCGGCGATCACCCGCTGCTTGCCGGTGAAGAAAAAGAACGCGGTGGTGAACACCAGGGGGATCATCGAGCCGCCGAGAAACCCCTGCAGGGCGCGAAACACGATCATGCTCTGGATGTTCCAGGCCACACCGCACAGCAGGCTGGCCAGGGTGAAACCGACCGCCGAGGCGCAGAACAGCCAGCGGGTGGAGAACACCCGCGACAGCCATCCCGACAGCGGGATGACGATGATTTCGGCGATCAGGTAGCTGGTCTGCACCCAGGCGGTTTCATCGGTGCCGGCCGACAGTCCGCCACCGATATCGCGCAACGAGGCCGAGACGATCTGGATATCCAGCAGGGCGATGAACATGCCCATGCACATGGTGGCGAAGGCGAAGACCTTGGTCGCCGTGGCCATGCTGGCGGCATCGAATGGCTGGGCCGGGGCGGCGAGGGCGCGGCTCATGGCGCGCTGGCCACGGCCGGTTCAGGCGTCGCGGGTTCGCCCCGGGTATTGACCGCAGCCGTCACCGAGAGGCCGGGGCGCAGCTGGCCGAGCACCGCGTCCTGCGGATCGAGGATCACCCGCACCGGCACCCGCTGGACGATCTTGGTGAAGTTGCCGGTGGCGTTTTCCGGCGGCAGCACGCTGAACTGCGCGCCGGTGGCCGGTGCCAGGCTGTCGAGGTGGCCGTGGAATTCCCGGCCGGGCAGCACGTCGGCGCGGATCACCACGCGCTGCCCCGGGCTCATGTGTTGCAACTGGTCTTCCTTGAAGTTCGCGTCCACCCACAGGCCGCTGGCTGGCACCAGCGACAGCAGTTGCGCGCCGGCCTGGGTGTAGGCGCCGTTGCGTGCCCGGCGGTTGCCGATCACTCCGTCCATGGGCGCGCGGATTTCCGTATAGCCCAGGTTCAGTTGCGCCAGGTCGCGTTCGGCGCGGGCCTGGAGCAAGGCTGCCTTGGCCTGCAGTTTCTGGGTGGCGATCACTTGCAACTGGCGCTGGGTCGCCAGCAGCTCGGCCTGGGCCCGGGTGTTGAGGGCCTGGGCGGTCTTGAAGCCGGCCTCGGCCCGTTGCGCGCTTTCCACCGACACCGCCGAGCTGCCGACGAGGCGTTTGTAGCGGGCATTGTCGTCGCGCGAGCGGGTCATTTCCGCGGCGGTGGCGTCGATCCCGGCGCGGGCCTGGCTGATCACCGCGTGCTGCAACTGTTCGGTGGCATCCAGGTTGGCCAGCAGCGCTTCCTCGGCGGCCACCGCGCCTTCGGCCTTGGCCAGGCTGGCGCGGTAATCCCGCGAGTCGAGGCGGATCAGCAGGTCGCCGGCCTTGACCCGCTGGTTGTCGCTGACCAGCACCTGCTCGATGTAGCCGGCCACCTTGGGCCCGATCACCGTCACGTCGCCGCCTATATAGGCGTCGTCGGTCTGCTCGATAAAACGCCCGCTGGTCCACCAGTGCAGGCCGTAGAGCACCAGCGCCGCCAGGGCCACCAACGCCAGGGCGGTAAGTAGCAGGCGCTTGAGCAAAGGTGGCCTGGCCGGGGCGGCGACAGTGGCAGGATCGATGGCGGGCAGGCTGGTCATGGCAGGTACCTGGAGTGGAAATATTACGATTGAAATATTATGTTTGTAATATTTTATTGCAACACAATTTTCCTGCCGATCGTCAGGTGCGACCTGGGGGTATTGGCGGCTGACACGAGCGAGGGGCCAGGGCCCAAGCGGAAGCAGTTGGCGCAAGCCGTGGCGAAGACTATTGTTGACAATCTGAATAACTGCCCGAAGAGAGCGATGCCATGAACACCAGTGATTTGCTTGAACAGTTGCTGCGCGCCGGCCAGGCCTCGATGACGCAGCAGGGTGGCGGGGCCTCGGCACCGCAGGATGGCCTGGGAGGCCTGGGTGGCTTGCTCGGTGGTCTGTTGGGCGGTAACAGCGGCGGCGGAGCCCCGGGTGGCCTGGGCGCTGGCGGGCTGGGAGGCCTGTTGGGCGGCCTGCTGGGCGGTTCCGGGTTGGGCGGCGCGATCTCTGGCGGCGCGACGTCCGGCGGAAGCCCTCAAGGCCGTTCCGGCGCTGGCATGAACTACGCAGCACTGGCTTCCCTGGGGATGATGGCGTTCCAGGCTTACCAAGCCTGGCAACAACAGCAGCAATCGGCGGCGCCGCAACAGGCGTTGCGCACCGTCGACCAACTGGCCGGCCCGGAAGTCGAGGAACACAGCCATGCGATCCTCCGTGCCCTGATCGCCGCGGCCAAGGCCGATGGCCGCATCGACGAGCAGGAAAAACAATTGATCAGCGCCGAGATCGGCCGGCACACCGATGACCCGCAATTGCAGCAATGGCTCGACGACGAAGTCGCCCGTCCCCTGGACGCCGCCGATGTGGCCCAATCGGCCGCGGGCGAGCCGGGCATGGCGGCGGAAATGTACCTGGCCAGCGTGATGCTGGTGGACGACCAGCAGGACGCCGAGCGCAGCTACCTGGACGAGCTGGCGGCGGCGCTGCGGATCGACCCCGAGCTGCAAGTGCATCTGGAACAGCAGGCCAAGGGCGGGGCGGCCTGATCAACAACGCGGACCGGCCCCGGGTGGGGCCGGTCCATGACCCATGACGGGAGTGCGGCAACAGGGATATTCATCTTTCAAGGAGCGATACGCCATGAGTTCACTCAATCGAGAGCTGCCGGACATCTTCAGGCAATCGGCATTTTTCAGGGCGCAGGACGTCTATCACCCGTACATGGACTGGCAGACGCTGGTCCATGATTTCTACCCCGACTCGCTGCTGGAACTGACCCAGTCGCAATCCAGTATCACCGCGTCCTTTTACGGCCAGATGCTCAAGCAGGCCGGCGAGCTGTTTGGCCTGGAGCGCATGCAGGAACTGTCCAGCCGGACCTTCTACCAGCACGGCAAAAGCCTGGCGCAGCGCCACATGGCGAGGAAACCCGAGCTGGAGCGCAATGCCCGGGGCATCACCACGCTGGTGCTCGCGGGAGTCTTTACCTCCAATCCGGAATACCGTTTCGAGATCCTGCAGTTCGACGCCGGGCATGCGCGCATCCGCATGACCGGCGTCGACCGCTACCACCGCATCACCCACGCCCTGGGCATCGACCAGCACCTGCAATGGCCGGTGAACGGCGACTTCTTCACCGGATTGCGCGACGAGCTGGGACTGGCCGAGCTGTACGCCATCAGCCAGCAGCTCAAGTACCTGGATGAAAGCAGCCGCTGCGATTACGAGATCGATATCCGCGCGATCTGAGGGGGGGCGAAGTACCCGGCCACCCGCAGCGCTTCGGCGGTGCGGGTGGCGCCATCGATGGCCGGGGTGGATTGTCGCAGCGCGGATTTATTTGCCATCTCCGGGCGCCGGCGAGGTGATAATGCCCGACCTGTCCGCCACGCAAGCATAGTTGCCATGTTCGAGATCCAGCCGCAGAACCCCGAGAGTTTTCGCCAGCAAACCCGCCGCAGCACGCTGTTTATCGCCTTGATCTTCCTATCCCTGGCCATGCTGCTGTCCAGCGCCGCGGTGCTGCTGTTCGGCACGCCGGGCGGCGATAACTTCCGCCTGAATGTCGCCGGCGTGCTGGCCGGGTTGGTGCTGAGCATCGTGCTGATGCGCCTGCGCTTCTGGTCGCAGCCGTGGATGGCCGCGGCGGTCTACGGCTGGCAGCTCAAGCGCAGCCTGATGAGCGTGACCAATGTCATGCACCACGTCACCGCCGGCGTTGATGCCCAAGACCCGACGGCGATGAAACTGCTGCGCTTCTACCACCTGGGCCTGACCCAGATGCACCAGCTGGATGCCAACTCCAGTGCGCTGAGCCAGGCGGTGCATGAGATCGACCGGCACAAGGAGCGAATGGAAGCCCTGGGCATGGACACCGAGCAGAAGCGTTTGAATCCTGACTGGATCGACGCGGTGAAGCGGATTCCAGTAGCAAAATAAGCTGAAGAAGGGCGGTTTCGAGCCAATTTCGACATGTGATTGGTGCATGAAGTCTGAGGGTTTCATGCGCTGGATACATGACAAAAAGGCAAAGAGTTATAAGGTTAGATTTTATTTATATAAATGGACATAAGCATTAGCCGCTATGCTGCCGCCAGTTTTTTACCTGGCCGCGGTTGATGCGTAGGGCTTATTGATGGATGTGGGTAATTTCGGTTTTGTAATCGCGGGCCTGTTGGTGGGTTTCATTGTGGGGATGACGGGGGTGGGAGGCGGTTCGCTGATGACCCCGATCCTGTTGTGGTTTGGTATCAACCCGGCGACCGCTGTGGGGACCGACCTGCTGTACGCCGCCATCACCAAGTCCGGTGGTGTGCTGGTCCATCAGAAAAACCGCAACATCGACTGGAAGATCACCGGCTGGCTGACCCTGGGCAGCGTGCCCGCGGTGTTGGCCACCCTGTGGTTCCTCAAGAGCCTGGACACCGACCCGCAAGCGCTGAACAGCGTGATCAAGCAGGCCCTGGGCTTTGTGCTGCTGCTCACCGCGCTGGCGATCCTGTTCAAGAAAAAGCTCCTGGCTTTTGCCCAGAAGCATGCCGGCGATCACTACCACCTGAAGGACTCCAGCCTCAACGGGCTGACGGTGGTCACCGGCGTGATCCTCGGCACCATGGTCGCCCTGACCTCCATCGGCGCCGGCGCCCTGGGCACCGTGGCGCTGTTCATCCTGTACCCCTTCCTGGCCACCAAGCGCCTGGTCGGCACTGAAATCGCCCACGCCGTGCCCCTGACCCTGGTCGCCGGCCTGGGGCACGCGAGCATGGGCAACATGGACTGGCAACTGCTGGGCTTTTTGCTGATGGGCTCGCTGCCGGGGATCTGGCTCGGCAGCCACATGACCGGCCGCGTCTCGGACGAACTGCTGCGGCCGTTCCTGGCGGTCATGCTGTTTTCCATCGGTTACAAGCTGGCGTTCTGAACCCGCGCGGCGGGTCGAGCCAAAGCCTCCTGCGGGAGGCTTTTGTGTTTTTGGGGCGCGCCTTTCCTGTTGGACCAGCACTGGCGTCCAGCACAACTGAAGCGAGTACTGTGGATGGGATTATTCCCTGGATGGCATTCGCGCGTGGGCTTCTTCAGTAGGAGCGAGGCTTGCCCGCGATGGCGTCAGTGGCTACACCCAGATCTTTGAATTTCAGGATCCCCTGATTCAGCAGCTTGATCCCCGTCGTTACGTTCGAGGCCCATCCCTCACCAGGAACGTACTCCATGACTTTTGTTATCAGGGAAGGCGCCCCCCCCCCACAACAGGCGACAAGGTTATTGCCGGCCCGACAACAAGCTTTGCGGAACGGTGGTAGCCCTATTTTGCCCGTGAAGGTGAAGAACCAGCCGGGGAGTTTTTGGGAGAGCTGATTTATGAAGGAAGGAACGCATGGTAATCACTACCGCACATATCGTGCTTGGTGTTTTTATCGGGATAACTTTTCTCGGTATGTTCACCATGATCGGTATCTATATCTACTGGGGATATACCCGCATGGATGAGATGCTCAGGCATGTCAAAAACTGCCAGATGATCACCGGCAACAGGTTCTATCTGCATATGGGAGCCTGGGGGCGGATGATGATGGTGGGGGTGGTAGCGGGTTATCTGGCATGTCCCGGCTTCTTCATTAGAAGGGGATTGTTGGATGCTGATGAGATAAACAACTTTCCTCAGCCTCTTAAAAGAAGACTGATTATTTCGCATTGGATCATGGGCGGGCTGCTGGTGAGCCTGGGCCTGGAGTACATAGCGATGACGATAATAAGAAGCTAGTCCGCACTATTCACGATGCAGCCTGGCTCGCTGGCCTGGAGCCTGAGGGCAGGCGAGTGACCTACCCTCACGCCACTCTCAGCGTTGCGCCAACCAGTAATCGTGCAGCCCACGGGCTGCCTGTTCGACACTGGCGACAGTCTGACGATGCTGAACCAGATCCAGGTCGGCCGGCAGTTCGAAGTTGTCCTGTTCGGCGCAGGTGATGATGGCTTGCAGCTGGGCGGCCTGGGCGGCAGGGAGCTCGGGCCAGTTGCTGACGGCCATGGCGCGGAGGTAGCCGAAGCACCATTCTTCCGCCAGCGTCAGCGGCTGGTCCTGATGTTCGGTCTGTTCGAAGCGCGGCTGAAAGCTCGCCGAGTCGCTCGCCAGTGCGGTGGCGAGGGCGTTCAGGTGGCGCACGCTCAGCTCGATGAAGCGCTTGCACTCCTCGGGGTCCTGCCAGTCCGGGTTCTGCCCGCCCCAGATGGCCGGGAACCATTCGGCGATGTCCACCTGGGCCGGGCCGGACACCAGGGCGGTGCAAAAGCCGTCGAGCTCGGCCAGGTTGAGCACGGAGTGGTCGTCACCGTATTTGAGCAGGGTGTCTTCGATGAATTCGAACTCGGCGGGGCTGAGCGGCTGGTTGTGCATGGACGGCTTCCTTGGAAAAACGTGCGCCCCCCAGGGGCTGCGCGGAAAAAAGACGCGGAGGATGGCGCGTTCCGCCAGTTTTATCCAGCGCCGATCATCGTCGCGGAGCGCGTTGTGATGGATAAGGCGTGCCCCCAGCCGGTCCAGCGGCCTGGTCCGTCAATCGACCCGGCCGCTGTTTTTCTCAGGGTTGCGTCGCCGCGCCGACCTGCTTGTCCAGGGCATCGAGCAGGGCATGGGCGACCTTCACTCGTTCGGCGTTGGGGTAGTTCTTGTTCGCCAGCAGCACCAGGCCGATGTCCTTGCCGGGCACGAACAGCACATAGGCGCCGAAGCCGTTGGTGGAACCGGTCTTGTTCAGCAGGGCATTGGCCTGTGGTGCCTGGGGCGGGCTGAACCAGCGGGTCGGGTGCGGTTCGAAGGCCATCTGCGACGAGTTGCCGGCCAGCAGGGCATTCAGGCTGAGCGGGTAGGGGTAGAGCTCCCAGCCCAGGCCCTGGGTCATGCCTTCGACCTGGTAGTAGCCGGTGTGGGTGATGGCGATTGCCTGCGGCCAGGGTTGCGGCAGCGACTCGGGCTTGAGGTTGGCCTGGACGAAACGCAGCAGGTCGGCGGCGCTGGTCTTCACCCCGTAGGCTTCTGCATCCAGGGCACCGGGGCCGAGCCGCACCGGCTTGCCGTCCTTGCCGTAGCCCTCGGCGTAATTGCCCATCTGCGAGTTCGGCACCTGGATATAGCTGTGCTGCAGGCCCAGTTGCGGGAACAGCTTCTGCTCCATCAATTGCTCGAAGGGCTGGCCCAGGCTTTGCGCGGCCAGGTAGCCGAACAGGCCGATACTCGGGTTCGAGTACAGGCGCTGGGCGCCGGGGGCAAAGGCCGGTTTCCAGGCCTGGTAGTAGCCGAGCATCTTGTCCTGGCTGTCCCACTGCGCCGGGAACTGCAAGGGCAGGCCGCCGGCGCTGTAGGTCCCCAGTTGCAACAGGCTGATGTGCTCGAAAGCGCTGCCTTTCAGCGCCGGCAGGTAGCGGCTGGCCGGGTCGTTGAGGGACAGTTTGCCGCTGGCCTGGGCATAGGCCCCCAGGGTCGCGGTGAAGAGCTTGCTCACCGAGCCGACCTCGAACAGCGTGTCGGCGTCGACGGCTTTCTGCTCCTCTTTGGAGGCCAGGCCGTAGTTAAAGTAATGGGGCTGCCCTTTGATGCTGATGGCCACCGCCATGCCGGCGATGTCCTGTTGTTGCATCAGCGGGCGGATCGCCGCGTCGACCAGGGGCTTGAGCGCGCTGTCCGGCTGGCTGGCGGCCAAGCAGGCGCTGGTACCGGACAGCAGCAGGGAAACGGCGAAAAATCCAGATAGGGCTAGGTTTTTGTTGTGCATGATGGGCTGAAATTCCATGATTTTGCAGGGTGATGGCCGCTACACTCCGAGCGGCTTTTGCCAGCGCCTGCACCTGCACTCAGGGGGCAGGGCGCTGCGAGCCGGCTCAATGTAGGCGGTCGGCGAAGGATCGGCAAACGACGATATTTCGCAGGAGCCATTAGAAAAACTAGGGAATGCTCATGATCCGACCCCATCTGCCGCTGAATGCCCTGCGAGCCTTCGAGGCCTCGGCGCGGCATTTGAGTTTTACCCGCGCGGCCATCGAGCTGTGCGTGACCCAGGCGGCGGTCAGTCATCAGGTGAAAAGCCTCGAGGCCCAGCTCAACGTCACCCTGTTCAAGCGCCTGCCCCGCGGGCTGATGCTGACCAGCGAGGGCGAAACCCTGCTGCCGGTGCTGTGCGAGTGTTTCGATCGCATCGCCGAAACCCTCGGCCGCTTCGAAGGCGGGCACTACCGCGAGATGCTCAGCGTCGGCGCGGTCGGTACCTTTGCCGTTGGCTGGTTGCTGCCGCGCCTGGAGGACTTCCAGGCCCGCCATCCGTTTATCGACCTGCGCCTGTCGACCCACAACAACCGGGTCGACGTTGCCGCCGAAGGCCTGGACTACGCCATCCGTTTCGGCAGCGGTGCCTGGCACGGCACCGATGCCATCCAGTTGCTGGAAGCGCCGCTGTCGGTGCTCTGCGTACCGGAGCTGGCGCGGCAACTGCACAGCCCCGCCGACCTGCTTGGCCAGACCCTGCTGCGCTCCTACCGCACCGACGAATGGCCGGAATGGTTCAGCGCCGCCGGCTTGCCCGCCAGCACCCTGCCGTCGCGCAGCATCGTCTTCGACTCGTCCCTGGGCATGATGGAAGCCGCGCAGCAGGGCATAGGCATAGCCCTGGCGCCGCCGCTGATGTTCGCCCGGCAGCTGCACGCCGGCAGCATCGTCCAGCCGTTCGCGGTGGGCATCACCACCGGCAGCTACTGGCTGACCCGCTTGCAGTCACGGGCGCAGAGCCCGGCGATGCTGGCGTTCAAGGAATGGCTGTTGGGGACCGTAGAGGAAGGCTGAATGACTTTTATCAACATTAAGTTGAATATTCAACTTGGTGTTGATATTTTCGTCGGATTCTTTTTCTGCGAAACCGCCATGAAAACCCCCAGCAGCCCTTTTTCCCCTGAGTGTGCCGCCGAACGCCAGCTGGTGTTCAAGGTGCTGCACAGCACCCTGAACATGCTCGGCAGCGTGGTGGGCCGGCACACCGAAATCGTCCTGCATGACCTGACCCGGCCCGAGGCCTCCATCGTTGCCATCGCCAATGGCCATGTCACCGGTCGCCGGGTCGGCAGCCCGGTGCTGGCCGGGCCGCGCGAGGACCTGGGGTTTATCGCCGTGCGCCGGGCCATGGAAGATAGCTCCGGCAGCGAGCCGGTGCTGGTGGAGAACTACCCGACCACCGCGCCCGACGGTCGCCCGTTGCGCAGCTCGACGGTGGTATACCGCGACAGCAGCGGCCAGCCTTTCGCCACCCTGTGCACCAATGCCGACCTCAGCGGCATCGCCGCCGCCCATGCCTGCCTGGGCGAGCTGCTGGGCCTGGGCGCAGCCCCCGAACCGCGCCACGACGAGCCCCAGGACATGGAGCAACTGATGGCGGAAATCATTCAGCAAGCCTGCCCCGGCGGCCGGGCATTGATGAAGAAGGCCCAGAAGCTCGACGCCGTGCGCCAGATGCAGGACCGCGGGCTGTTCATCGTCAAGGGCGGCATCGAGAAGGCCGCCGCGGCCCTGGGCGTCACCCGCTACACCATCTACAACTACCTGGACCAGATCCGGGCCACAGACCAAGCCAGTCAACAGGAGTGAAGCCGATGCAGCTCGATATCTTTCAGGTGGATGCCTTTTCCTCCACGCCTTTCGGCGGCAACCCGGCGGCGGTCTGCCCGCTGGACGCCTGGCTGCCCGATGCCACGCTGCAACGGATCGCCGAAGAGAACAACCTCTCGGAAACCGCCTACTTCGTGCGCAACGGTGAGCTGTTCGAGCTGCGCTGGTTCACCCCGACCGTGGAAGTCGACCTCTGTGGCCACGCCACCCTGGCGGCGGCCTGGGTGCTGTTCGAACAGCTGAACGAACCCAGCGAACTGCTGCGCTTCAGCACCCGCAGCGGCGAGTTGCGCGTGCGCCGTGATGGCGAGCGCCTGTCCATGGACTTCCCGGCCAAGCAGCCGGTGGCCGTGGAGATTCCGCCGAGCCTGCTGCAAGCCCTCGGCCTGCCGCGCGCAGAAGCCCTGTACCGCACCGACGACTATTTGCTGGTGGTCGAGGACGCAGCGATCATCGCCGGCCTCAAGCCCGACTTCGCCGCATTGGCCAACTTCGATGTGCGCGGTATCGCCGTCACCGCGCCGGGCCAGCAGTTCGACTTCGTCTCCCGCTGGTTCGGCCCGAGTGTCGGGGTCAACGAAGACCCGGTCACCGGCTCGGCCCACACCTCCCTGGCACCCTACTGGGCCCAGCGCCTGGGCAAAACCCGGCTGAGCGCGGAGCAGGGCGGGGCGCGCAAGGGCCAGCTGTGGTGCGAGGTGCTGGATAACGGCCGGGTTCTGATCAGCGGCCAGGGCGCGCTGTATCTGAAGGGCACGATCTTTATCTGAAGCCCTGGCGTTCCCTTCGCCAGGATCATGAGTGAACGAAGATCGCCGGAACCGCTTCATGCGCTTCCGGCGATCCTTTATTGCCTGGTTCAGCCTTGCAGCGCGGTCATCAGCACCTGCACCAGTTGACCGCCCTGTGGCGTCGCCCAGCTTCCCGCCAGTTCGGCGATCAGCTGGTTGGTGCTGGTCAGGGTCACGCCGCCCTTGTCCATCCGGCGCAGGGCGATGTCATCGGCCATGGCGCTGGGGGAGCCGCCGGCGTCGGCCACCACCTGCACCTCATAGCCATCGCGCACCAGGCTCAGGGCCGGGTACACCGTGCAGACGTCATTGGTGACCCCGGCGATGATCAGTTTCTTGCGGCCCGTGGCCTGGACCGCCTTGGCGAAGTTGTCGTCGTCCATGGCGTTGACGATCCCCAGGCGCTTGATGCGCGCGGCGAATTCCCTGGGCAGGATCTGCTCCAGTTCACTCAGCAGCGGACCCTGGGCGTACTCCTCCATGCTCGAAGTCAGGACCACCGGCAGTTGCAGGATACTGGCGGCCCTGGCGAGCATCAGCGCGTTGCGTTTCATCTCTTCGAAGGGAATGGATTTCACCCAGCCCATGGTCCCCACCTGGTGATCGATCAACAGCAGGGCGGCATTCTCGGCACTGAATCTTTCGTAGGACATGATGGTGCTCCTAGTATGTGAGGCTGGGCGCTCGCGCCCTGGGATTGGAAACGCTCGCGCCCTGGGGTTAGAGGCGTTCACGCCCCGGGGGTGGAGGCGTTGCGCCCCGATTGATGGCCAGGGCGATCAGCGCGCTTGCAGCGTGCCGAATGCCCCGCGCTGGTAGGCCTCGACGGCCGCGGCCAGCGCCTCTTGCGAGGCAAGGGCCAGCGGCCCCTGCCAATACACCGGTTGCCCCAGGGGGCGACCGGAAAACAGCACCGCTTTAGCCGGCCCCTGGCCCGCCCGCAGGCTGATCTGGCGCTCCATGGGCTGTGGCGGGATCACCGGCAGCCGGGCTTGCATCAGGTCGAAGGGCTGGTCATCCACCGCCAGCTCGCCGTCGATCGGCATCACGAAGGCGCCATGGCCCGCCGCGATCGGCACCCTTACCTGCGCCCCTGGCTCCAGGGAGATGTCGAGCAAGCTGACCTCGGTGGGCAGCGACAGTGGCGAGCGGACATCCGCGAAGCTGCCCAGCGGCACCCGGACTTTCACTCCTGGCAGCTGCACCACCGGCACGTCCCGGGCTTCGAGGCTGAAGACGAAGGGTGCCGCGCCCTGCAGCTGCAGCGGCAGGTTGATGAAGACCTGCAGCATGTGCACGGTCTTGCCCGTCTCGGCGGGCACCTCCTCATGCACCACGCCTGTGCCCGCCGCGGTCCAGTGCAGGCCACCGGGCTGGATCAGGTTGCGGTTGCCCAGGGAGTCGCGGTTGTCGATCCCGGTCTCGGAGTCGAGAAACAGGTAGGACACCGCGGAAAAACCGGCATGGGGGTGCGGCGGGAAGGTCGGCCCGCTGGTCCAGGCATGGTCGACCGCGAGGAAGGGGTCGATGGCCGTGACGGGCTGGCCTCCGCGCAGGGTGAAGGCCCGGAAGTGGCTGCCGTGGTTCATCCGCTGCAGGCGTGCGATGTGGGTCATGGCGGTGTCCTCAGGCACCCAGGCTCGGGTAGTCGATATAGCCTTGCGCGCCGGGGCTGTAGAAGGTCTCCTTGTGCGGCGCATTCAGCTCGGCGCCCAGGCGGAAACGCTCGGGCAGGTCCGGGTTGGCGAGGAAGGCCGCGCCGAACACCACGGCATCGGCCCGGCCATCGGCGAGCAGCGCTTCGGCGGCCTGCTGGTCGAGCCCGCCACCGATCAGGTAGCGGCCGTCGAACAGCGGACGCAACAGGGCGTGATAGTCGAGGCTGGCGCCGAACAGAGCCACGTGCAGATAGGCCAGGTCGAGCCCGCGCAACTGCTCCACCAGGTAGCGGTAGGTCTGCTGCGGGTTGGCGTCGGTGATGTCGTTGAAGTTCATTTCCGGCGAGATCTTCAGGCCGACCCGGTCACCGCCGATTTCCGCGGTGAGCGCCGCCAGTACCTCAAGGACAAAGCGCGCGCGGTTCTCCACCGAACCGCCATAGGCATCGCTGCGCTGGTTGCTGCCGGACGAGAGGAACTGTTCCGGCAGATAGCCCGAGGCGCCATGCAGCTCGACCCCGTCGAAATCGGCCTCGATGGCCAGGCGCGCGGCCTGCCGATAGCCCGCGACCACTGTGGCGATTTCTTCCAGGCTCAGCGCATGGGGGGTGACGAAGTCCTGCAGGCCGCTCGCGGTCCAGGTCTGGCCCGCCGGCTTGATCGCCGAAGGGGCCAGGGGCAGGGCGCCTTCAGGCAGCAGCGAAGGGTGAGAGATGCGCCCGCAGTGCATCAACTGCATGAAGATCTTGCCGCCGCGGGCGTGCACTGCCGCGGTGACCTGCTTCCAGGCAGCCACCTGCGCTGCGGTTTCGATCCCCGGGGTACGCACGTAGCCCTGGCCCAGGGCGGCGGGGAACACGCCCTCGGAAATGATCAGGCCGGCGCCGGCGCGCTGGGCGTAATAGGTCACCGCCAACTCGCTGGGCACCCCCGCGTCATCGGCGCGGGAACGGGTCATCGGCGCCATGACCAGGCGGTTGGACAAGCGTTGGCGACCTAGTTGGACGGGGGAAAAAAGCGAACTCATGGCGGTGCTCCTCAATTGGCGATGTGGTTATCATTGATCAATCCAGAGGCGGGATAAATCCGCCTGAATTGAAATGACTGATCCACTGATGGAGCAATCTGCGTGGAATTGCTGAACGATATGGCGCTGTTCGTCGAGGTGGTGAAGGCCCGCAGTTTCCGCCGCGCGGCGGAAGCGATGGGGATGCCGAACTCGACCTTGTCGCGGCGCATCAGCGGCCTGGAAAAGGCCATCGGCCTACGGCTGCTGCACCGCACCACCCGCAAGA
Source organism: Pseudomonas sp. 22526 (assembly GCF_052044735.1). NCBI lineage: Bacteria > Pseudomonadati > Pseudomonadota > Gammaproteobacteria > Pseudomonadales > Pseudomonadaceae > Pseudomonas > Pseudomonas sp. 22526. The sequence goes on along the minus strand of NZ_JBQENK010000005.1, from coordinate 296,562 downwards.
TCGAACTGACCGAGGCGGGGCAGCTGTACTTCGATCGCTGCAAGCGCATCGTCGAGGAGGCCCGGCTCGCCCACGAGCAGTTGGGGGAAATGCTGGCGCGACCCAGCGGCCTGTTGCGGGCGTCGCTGCCGGTGGATTTCGCCACCATCTACCTGGCGCCGCTGATCGCCGAGTTCGCCGCCCGCTACCCGGGCATCAGCTTCGATTTCGATCTGACGCCGCGCCAGGTCGACCTGATCAGCGAGCCGGTCGACCTGGTCATTCGCATGGGCGAGCCGCCCAGCTCGAACCTGATCGCGCGCAAGCTCGCCAGCCTGCCGCGCTATCTGTACGCCTCACCGGCTTATCTGGAACGCTTCGGCGAGCCGGCTCACCCGAGGGAGCTGGCGGGCCATGAATGCCTGCGCCTGCGCTCGCCCAAAACCGACAACTGGACGCTGTCACGCCCTGGCGAAACGCTGGAGGTCGAGGTGGGCGGGCGCTTCCAGCTCAACAGCGTGGGCCTGATCCGTCGCCTGGCGACGCTCGACCTGGGCATCGCCGTGCTGGCGCAAGGCATAGTCGTCGAGGAACTGGCCAACGGCAGCCTGCGCAGGGTCATGCCGCAGTGGCAGGCCAGCCCCATCCCGGTCTACGCCCTCACCGAAACCCGCCTGCTGCCGGCAAAGACCCAGCGCTTTATCGAGTTTTTGCGGGAGCGGTTGGAGGAGGGGTGATCGACTCGGGTCGTGCCTGAGCCCCTCAGGATCGATCACTGCTGGGTGGACGATAGCTCTGTCAGATAACCCATGTAGCCCTGGGAGAAGTCCAGGTAGGCCCGCACGATGGCCGATGGGTGACGATGGGACGGGTAGAGCAGATTGATTTGCTGCTCCGGCAAGGGATGGTCGGGCAGCAGCGCCAGCAGCTGGCCTTCGCGGATGGCGCGTGCCGCGAGGAAGGGCGGCAGCTCTGTCACCAGGTCACCGGCCAGCGCGCGGCTGCGCAGGTGCGCATAGTCGTTGGTGGCGAGCATGGCCCTGGGCCTGAAGGCCACATCTCCCAGTTGCCAGGTCCCCGGGCTGCCCTGGCTCCAGACGCCGCAGGGGTAAGCGTTCAGCGCCTCGACGCTGCTGGGTGGGCCCAGCCGCTCGATCAGCCCGGGACTGGCTACCAGCAGGTGGCGATAGCTCAGCAGGCGGCGGGCGACCATGGTTTCGTGGGTAATCGCGCCGACCCGCAGCGCCACATCCACACCGTCTTCGATCAGGTCGATGCGCCGCTCCGTGGTATGCACGCTGACCTCGACCTGCGGGTAGCGGCGCTGGAACGCCGACAGCACATCCCACCAGGGTTCGAACGAGGGCGGCAACGACAGCCGCAAGCGGCCCTTCAACAATGCCTGATCGCTGATCACCGCCTGTTCGCCCTCGACCAATGCCTCGATGCCGCGGCTGGCGTGTTCGTACAGGCGCGCCCCCGAGTCGGTGAGCTTGGTGCCCCGCACCGAGCGTTCGAGCAGTTGTACCTTCAGCTGTTGTTCGAGTTCACGAATGCGTCGGCTCAAGGTCGGTAGGGGAATGTCCAGGCGCTCGGCGGCAGCGGAAAGACTGCCGGTCTGCGCCACGCTGACAAACATCCGGACGGCGTTGAAGTCCATGATTATTCCTCTCATTAGTGAGAGGAAGCCTATCTGTTGTGTGGATTATCTTCCAGTTTCGATTGATGGATAGTGAAGTCACTTGCCCAGGCGGCAATGGCTTCAACCCACAACGTACTTGAGGAACTCCACCATGAAAGCTTATGTGATCGAACAGACCGGCGGCCCGGAAGTCCTGCAACTGCGGGATATCCCATCCCCCGCGCCGACGGCCGACGAAGTGCTGATCCGCGTCCGCGCCTTTGGCCTCAACCGCGCCGAAACCTATCTGCGCGCTGGCAAGATGGGCGCCATCAGCGCACCTCGGGTGCCGGGCATCGAGGCGGTAGGCGAAGTCATCCAAGACCCCTCGGGCCTGTTGCGCACTGGCCAGCGGGTGGTCACGGCCATGGGGGGCATGCAGTTCACCCGTAACGGCAGCTACGCCGAGCAGGTAACGGTGCTGCGCAACAATGTGATCGCTCTGGACGACACTTCGCTGTCCTGGGAACAACTGGCCACGCTGCCGGAAGCGTACCTCACGGTGTGGGGCGCGCTGGACAAGAGCCTGGGCATCCAGAAGGGCCAGACCTTGCTGGTACGGGGCGGCACTTCATCGGTGGGCCTGGCCGCCATCACCTATGCCAAGGCTCGTGGGTTGAAGGTCATCGCGACCACCCGCAGCTCTGAAAACAGCCAGCGCCTTTACCAGGCAGGGGCCGACGTGGTGGTGGTCGACAACGGCGATATTGCCCCGCGCATTCGCGAAATCGCGCCCGATGGGGTCGATGCCGCCCTGGAAATCGTGGGCGCGCCCACCCTGCGAGACACGCTCAAGACCCTGCGACCCTTCGGCGCGGTGAGCGTGATCGGACTGCTCGGCGGTGCCCCCATCCTGGAGCAATTCCACCTGATGCAGGACCTGCCCGCGGGCGTGCGGCTGAACTTTTTCCCGAGCGGCTTGTTCGGGACGCCGGCCTTGCCCCTGCAGGACACGCCATTGCCGTGGCTGGCCAAGGAACTCGCCGCCAAGCGCATACCGTCGATCCATACCCGAACCTTCGCCTTTGACGAAGTCCGTGAGGCCCATCGCTTGATGGAAAGCGATCGTGCACTGGGCAAGCTCGTCGTGGTGCTTTGATCTCAAGGAGAACAGCATGCGTATCCCATTGATCACACTGATGCTCGGCAGCCTGTTGCTGCCCCTGGCGGCCCAGGCTGCCAAGCCGGGCGCCGAGGCGGGGGTGACCGCGGCGGTCACCCAGCAACTCAAACGTTATGAAACGGCGCTGAACACCTCCGACCTCGACCAGGTCATGACCCTGTATGCCGGCGATGCGGTGTTCATGCCGCAGAACAGCCCGCCGGCCGTAGGCCGTGACGCGGTACGCGCGGCGTATCGGCAGGTCTTCGACCTGATCAGGCTGAACGTGCGTTTCACCATCGATGAGATCCAGCCGCTGTCACGGGACTGGGCGTTTGCCCGGACCCGTTCCAACGGCACGGTCAAGTTGCTGAAGGGCGATCAGCCTGCCAGCGCCGAAGGCAATCAGGAGGTTTTCCTGTTGCATCGAGAAAGCGATGGCCAATGGCGTTTTGCACGCTACATTTTCTCGACCACCCAGCCACGCCAGTAGATGAAGGAAGCAGTGGCGCTGTCCTGGAACGGGCTACAGATGGATCACGGTTTTCAGGCGCGCCTTCAACGGGGCGGGAGTGGAGCTTGTCATGCTCCGATCCCGCCCCTTTTAGTTACCCGCCGATTATTTACCCGCCACCAGTGCCGGAGTCCGCGGCGGAATCAGGCGTTTGCTGCCGGTGGACTCGTAGGCCGCCGCCAGGCGCAGCAGGTTCGAGTCGTCGTAGGCGCGGCCGGCGAAGGTCAGGCCGATGGGCATGCCGATGTCCGGCATGACGCCCATCGGCACGGTGACCGTGGGCACGCCCAGGTGGCGGATGGCGAGGTTGCCGTTGGCCACCCAGATGCCGTTGCTCCAGGCGATATCCGCCGACGCAGGGTCGACATCGGCATTGGCCGGGCCGACGTCGGCCACGGTCGGGAAGATCACCGCATCGAGCCCCAGTTTGTCCATCCAGTCTTCGAGGTCGAGCTTGCGGGTTTTCTCCAGGCCGCGCAGGCCGTCGGGCAGGGTGCTGATCTGATCCCAAGGGGTGATGCCGCGCTCGGCCATCTTCACGTACTCGTCCATGCCGGCGGCGAGGTCGCCTTCGCGGTTGGGCAGGGTGCCCGGGTCGTGAGGGAAAATCAGCGGGCCGTCGACGTCCACCAGGCGATTGAGTTGCGGGTCGCCGTTGGCCCGCAGGAAGTCATCGAAGGCCCAGGCGGTCAGGTCCCATAACTCATGGTGCAGGAACTCCTTGGACACCAGGCCGCGGTTGAACACCGTCGGCGCGCCGGGGCGGTCGCCCTCGCAATTGGACACCAGGGGGAAATCCACTTCGAGCACTTCGGCGCCCGCGGCTTCGAGCGCCTGGCGCGCCTGCTGCCAGAGGCCGATCACCGAAGGGCGGGTATGGATGCGTTGCCCGGTCGGGCCACCGATCCCCGGCGCCTCGCTGGTGCCAGCCTCGGGGTCGGCGTTGATGTACATGCGCGGTACGCCGAAGCGTTTGCCGGCCAGGGCGCTGCCGGTGGCGGCCAGTTCCTGATAAGACGCCGGGCGCACCGAGGCCACGCTGGGAATCGGCACCCAGGGTTGCAGGCGCCACAGATCGCCACGGGTGTCCGGGTCTTCGGCGACCACCACGTCGAGCACTTCGAGCAGGTCGGCCATGGTCCGGGCGTAGGGCACTACCACGTCCATGGTCGGGGTCAGCGGCCAGTTGCCGCGCACCGAGATCACCCCGCGCGAAGGGGTGTAGGCACACAAGCCATTGTTCGAGGCCGGGCCGCGGCCGCTGGACCAGGTTTCTTCAGCCAAACCGAAGGCGGCGAAGCTGGCGGCGGTGGCGCTACCCGCGCCGTTCGACGAACCCGAGGCGAAGGGCGCGGTGAGGTAGTCGGCGTTGTACGGGCTTTCCGCGCGGCCATAGACCCCGCGTTGCATGCCGCCGTTGGCCATGGGCGGCATATTGGTCTTGCCCAGGCAGATCGCCCCGGCGGCGCGCAGCCGTTCGATGGTGAAGGCATCGCGATAGGCGATCAGCTTGGCRAAGGCAGGGCTGCCGGAAGCCGCGGTGAGGCCCTTGACCAGATAGCTGTCCTTGGCCGTGTAGGGAATGCCATCGAGCGGCCCCAGGGTCTGGCCCTTGGCCCGGCGAGCGTCGGAGGCCTGGGCTTCCTGGAGCGCGTCGGGGTTGCGCACCACTACCGCGTTGAGGGCGGTGGGAGTGTCGGGGCCGTCGTAGGCATCGATCCTGGCGAGATAGGCCTGGACCAGTTCGACCGCCGTGGTCTGGCCGGATTCGAGCGCGGCGCGCAGTTGGGCAATGGAAACCTCGGTGACTTCGATCATGCTGTTACCGCCGACTGCTGATGGGTGATGTGGTGAAGGTTGCCATCACACTGGCGCTGGGGTTTGGGCGGCTTGGGCACATCGCTTATCTCACAATGGGTGTTCATATCGGTTCTCGTTGCGCGGCACGACGCGACTGGGGCTGGGCTACAACCTGAGCGGGGTATTTTGCACCAAGTTGCCGGCGGGGGAATCGCTAAACGCTTGGCCGTCGTTGTTGGCTGCTGATCGGCAGCTGGCGCCCGCTGTCTAGCGGTTTCCGGGTATCGGTGGTTTTTACCTCAGTCCAGGCTTAAAAAGTAAGTAGCTGTTTTAAAAACAAATTTATGCATCCTGGTCTTCACAGACGGAGAAAAAGTTGATAAATTTCCGCGCGTTCTTGCAGAGGCCCCACGGGGCTAGCAGTGAAAGCAAGCAACACCAGAGATAGGGGCGTCGCCAAGCGGTAAGGCAGCAGGTTTTGATCCTGCCATGCGTTGGTTCGAATCCAGCCGCCCCTGCCATCTCTCACCCATCCAGATACCCCTCGGCCGCCAGGCATGAGGCGAGTCCTGCCGAAACACCCATCCTTCTGTTTTATCAAACACTCCCGTAATGCCCCGGTATCCGTGTGGATGCTCAAGCGGCCCGTTTTCCTGTGCCCGGATCACCCCATCGGCTCGCCCTTGCCCGACTGCTAGCGAAAGCGCTGCGGGATGGCCTCGGCAAAGGGGTAATGGACAAAGTAGGGCCGGGCTTCGTCGATGACCCGTTGGAACGAGGGCCGCTGTATCAGCCGCTCGAAATAGGCGCTCAGGTGGCGATGGTCGTCGGCAAAGGCCACGAGCGTGCTGGCATAGAACAAGGCCGGGGCGGCGGCGCAGTCGGCCAGGCTGAAGTCCGGGCTGGCCACCCAGATCCTCGAGGCCATGCGCTGCTCGAGCATGGCGTATGCGCTCAGCAGGGCCGCGCGTTCCCGGCTCAGGTCGCCGTTGGTGCCATACAGGCGATCGGCGACTATCCGCTGCATCGGCCCCTGGACATGGCAATCGAAAAAACGGTCCCACAGCCGGACTTCCAGCGCACTGTCCCAATCCTCGGGAATCAACGGCTGCGGGCCCCTGTAAAACCGGTCCAGATACTCGATGATCACACTCGATTCCGGCACATCGCGCTGCCGGGCATGATCGCGGATGACCGGGAACTTGCCCAGCGGCCACAGGCTTTGCAGCTCGGCCCGGTCGGCGTCGTTGGCCAGATCGATGATGCGCTTTTCAAAGGCGATGCCCTGTTCGTACAGGGCGATCAGCACCTTGTGGCAGAACGACGACAGGGGATGGAAATACAGGGTCAGCGGCATTGTCCGGTTCCTCGGTGAAGTGTGGGGCGCACAACTTGCCAGCAGGGCAACCCACAGAGTATCGACCTGCCTGGGCGGCCACGCGCTGGCAGGCGACGAGCCGGGCTACAGCCCTCCTGAATATTTCACCGCCGCCGCGGCCCGCGACGGCACGTTGAGGATGCGCAGCAGCGAAGACACATGGATGCGCACGGTGAAGGGCGAGATCTCCAGGTCGCGGGCGATCTCCTTGTTGGTCTTGCCCTGGGCGATCAGGCGCAGCACCTCGAGCTGGCGCGTGGTCAGGGTGGCGCCGGTGCCCAGGGGCAGCAGGCCGGAAGGGGCGAACTTGACCAGCACCTCGCCTTCGCGAATGGCCAGGACGGCCTGGCCGATCTCGTCCGGGGCGATGTTCTTGCCGATAAAACCGTCGATGCCGGCGGCCATGACCTCGCCGATCAGCGCCTGGTCATCTACCATCGACACCACGATCAGGGTGGTGCGCGGCAGTTGCTTGCGCAACTCGGCCAACTGGCTGACGCAGGTCAGGCCTGGGAAACGCAGGTCGAGGATCAGCGTATCCAGCTCGTCGCCGGCCTGGGTCAGGGCGAGTACTGTGTCCAGGTCGCCGGCCTGTTCGATCAGCGCATCCGGCAACAGGCGCTGGACCGTGCGCAACATGCCTTCGCGAAACAGCGGGTGATCGTCGGCTATGATGATCCGACATGTCATGGGGGACCCTCCTTGGGTCGAGCTTCCTTGAGGCATGCTACTTTAGCAGCGGGCCAGGCAACTGCCTGTGGTTCGTGCTGGGTATGACGACTACCGCACAAGGATGTTCCCCATGAAGTTCGAGAAAAACACCGAACTCGACCAGGCCAACCTGCGCATCATCGTGGGCAGCTGCGCCGTGGCCTATATCGGTGTACTGGGTTTTCTGCCCGGGCAGCGGGTCGATACCTACCTGCCGATCGTGATCTATATCGTCCTGTTCCTGCTGCTGTCGATTGTCCTGCGCCAGGCCATCCTGCGCTGGCCCGGCCACTATCCGGCGCGGCGGATCCTGAGCATGGTCCACGACTACACCGGCACCTCGTTCGGCCTGGTGGTCGGCGGGGAAGCGGCGCTGCCGCTGTACGCGGTGATGGTCTGGGTCAACCTGGGCAACGGCATGCGCTTTGGCTCGCGCTACCTGGCGATTGCCACGGCCCTGGCGTTGCTGGCGCTGGTGATCGTCTATCGCCTGACGCCGCTGTGGCAGGCGCAACCCTTCATGGTGCTGATGCTGCTGATCACCAGCACGGTGATCCCGATCTACGCCCATATATTGCTGGAGCGCACGCGCAAGGCCTCGGAAGAGGCGATTGCCGCCAACCTGGAAAAGTCGCGTTTTCTCGCCCAGGCCAGCCATGACCTGCGCCAGCCGATCCACTCCATCGGCCTGTTCACCGCCTGCCTGCGCGAGGCGCGCCTGGGCGACGAGGAGCGGCGCCTGGTGGACAACATCGACCGTTCGCTGCTCAACGTCTCCCAGCTGTTTCGCTCGATTCTCGACCTCTACACCCTGGACAACGGGCGGGTGCAACCCAGTTTCCAGACCCTGCACCTGGGGGAATTCCTCGCCGACCAGGTGCGGCAGAACGCCGAGGCCGCGCGCTGGGCCGGGGTCGAGCTGCGCCTGCGCCCCTGTGCGCACTGGGTCCGGGCGGACCCGGCGCTGCTCGCCACCATGGTCCAGAACGTGCTGTCCAACTGCTTCAAATACGCGGCCCAGCGCCCGGTGCTGATTGGCGTGCGCAAGCGCGGCGCGGGGCTGGCCATCGTCATCTATGACCGGGGCCGGGGGATTGCCGAGGAACACCTGCCGAACCTGTTCGAGGAGTTCTATCGGGTACGCGAGCTAAGGGACAAGGACGTCGAAGGCGTGGGCCTGGGCTTGTCCATCGTCAAGCGCCTGGGGCAGTTGACGGGGCTCGAAGTGGCGATCCGTTCGCGGCTTGGCCACGGCACTGCGGTGAGTCTGTACGGGTTGCCCTTGGCGCCACCGCAGTTGCAAGTGGGCAGCTTCGACGAGGCGCGGCAGGCGGGGCTGCTGACCGGTTTGAAGGTGTGCCTGGTGGAGGATGATCGCAATGTGCTGCTGGCCACTTCGGCTTTGCTCGAGCGCTGGGGCTGTGTGGTCCAGGCCGAGCTTTGCGGCCGGGACCTGGTCAGCGACTGCGACGTCATCGTCGCCGACTATGACCTGGGCAACCACGCCACGGGCATCGAATGCATCGACGACCTGCGCCGGCAACGGGGCTGGGCGGTGCCGGCGCTGATCCTCACCGGGCATGAGGTCGAGAAGATCCAGGCCGCATTGCACGACCGCAATATCGCCATCCTGTCCAAGCCGGTGCGGCCGGCCGAACTGCGCGGCAGCTTGCGTGCGCTGCGCCAGCATGCTGTGCCGGCGGCTATGCCTGAGGTGTGACTGGGCGGTTCAGCGAGCCGCGGCCACTCCCCGCACTAAGGCAAGGGGAGCGACTCGGTGTTGTTCGAATCGCTTCACTCCCCGCAGACTTCCCGCACGCAGTCGCGCAACCAGCGATGCGCCGGGTCGCTGTTCATTCGCGGGTGCCAGAGCATGGATACGGTGATTTCCGGTGTGGCCACCGGCAGGGCGAAGCTGTGCAGGCCGCTGCGCAGGTTGTGGGTGTGGCGCTCGGGGACGGCGGCGATCAGGTCCGAGGCGCGAACCAGGGCCAGGGCGGCGAAGAAGCCGCCAACGACGGTGGCGATATCGCGTGCCAGGCCCGCTGCCTGCAACGCGTCGTCCACCAGCCCGCGGTCGAGGCCCTGGCGCGATACCAGCACATGCTCGCCGGCGGCGTAACGGGCGGCGCTGATCGGGCCGCTGCTCAGCGGATGGCCGGTGCGCACCACGCCGATAAAACGATCGCGGAACAGCGCGCGGGTGTGGATTTCCGGGCTGGCGTTGGCGTCCACCACACCGGTGTCGAGGTCGACTGTGCCGTCGCGCAGGGGCGTGCTGTCCTTGCTGGTTTTCTGCATGAAATGCAGGCGTACCCCAGGGGCTTCGGCGCGCAGGCGGGCGACCAGGGCCGGGCCGAAGTTCTCGACGAAACCGTCGCTGCTGCGCAGGGTGAAGCTGCGCACCAGGCGCTGCAGGTCGAGCCGTTCGACGGGGCGCAGCATGGCTTCGGCATCCTGTACCAGGTGGCCGACCCGCTCGCGCAACTCCAGGGCGCGCGGGGTCGGCACCAGGCCGCGGCCGGCGCGCACCAGCAGCGGGTCGCCGGTGGTTTCGCGCAGGCGCGCCAGGGCCCGGCTCATCGCCGACGGACTCAGCCGCAGACGCTGGGCGGCGCGGGCCACGCTGCCTTCGGCGAGCAGCACGTCGAGGGTGATCAGCAGATTGAGATCGGGTGTGGACATGGCGGCGGCCCCGTAAAGTGATATGGCGTCAGATGCACGAATAACCTGCAAAGGCTGCGCCTTCCGCCATGTTAGACCGCGGGCTAGATTGGCGACAGCGCCGTTTCGCGCGGGTCAGAGGGGGAGTGCAGAGTGAAGCCAGTCAGTACCGGAACAGAACCACAGGGAGTGTCAGTCGGCTGGGCGCTGGCCAGCCTGTCGCTGTCGATGTTGCTGGCGTCCCTGGGCACCAGCATCGCCAACGTGGGGCTGCCGACCCTGGTGCAGGCGTTCGGGGCGAGCTTCCAGCAGGTGCAGTGGGTGGTCCTTGCCTACCTGCTGGCGATGACCGCACTGATCGTCAGCGTCGGCCGGCTCGGCGATCTGTTGGGACGGCGGCGCCTGCTGCTGGTGGGGATCCTGCTGTTCACCCTGGCCTCCATGCTCTGTGCTGCCGCTCCGACGCTGGGGATGCTGATCGCGGCCCGGGCGCTACAGGGCGTCGGCGCGGCAATCATGATGGCGCTGACCCTGGCCCTGGTCGGCGAGACGGTCAGCAAGGCCCGTACCGGCAGCGCTATGGGCCTGCTGGGCACGATGTCGGCGATCGGCACCGCCCTCGGCCCGTCCCTGGGCGGGGTGTTGATCGCCGGGTTCGGCTGGCAGGCGCTGTTCCTGGTCTGCGTGCCGTTGGGCGGGCTGACCTGGGCGCTGGCTTATCGCTATCTGCCGGCCGCTGGTCAGGCGCGGGCCATTGAACGGGGTGCTTTCGATCCGCTGGGCACCTTGCTGCTGGCCCTCACATTGCTGGCCTACGGGCTGGCCATGACCCTGGGCCGCGGCCATTTCGGCCTGCTCAACGCTGGGCTGCTGTTGGCGGCGCTGCTGGCGGCCGGCCTGTTTGTCTGGGTGGAGGCGCGGGTGGCCGCGCCGCTGATACGCCTGGCGCTGTTTCGCGATGCGGCCTTGAGCGGCAGCCTGGCCATGAGCGCGCTGGTTTCGACGGTGATGATGGCGACGCTGGTGGTCGGGCCTTTTTACCTGGCCCACGGGCTCGGGCTGGAAACCTTTGCGGTGGGGTTGGCGATGTCGCTCGGCCCCTGTGTCACCGCGCTGAGCGGCGTACCCGCCGGACGTATCGCCGATCGGTTTGGCGTGCGGCCCATGATCCTCGCCGGCCTCGGCGCCATGGCCCTTGGCTGCCTGATGCTGGCGTTGCTGCCAACGAGCCTGGGCATCGGCGGCTACCTGGCGCCCATCGTTATCACCACCCTGGGTTATGCAACGTTCCAGACCGCCAACAACACCGCGGTGATGAGTGACGTGAGGGCGGAGCAGCGCGGAGTGATCTCCGGCCTGCTCAACCTGTCGCGCAACCTCGGGCTGATCACCGGCGCCTCGCTGATGGGCGCGGTGTTCGCCGCGGTGGCCGGTGACCTCACCACGGCAAGCGCCGAGGCTGTCGCCAGCGGCATGCATTTCACCTTTGCCCTGGCCGCGGGGCTGGTGGTCATGGCCTTGTCTATTGCACTGGCCAGCCAGCTGCATGGGCGGCGGGCGGTGGATTCGGCGGCTTAGCCCGGAGACCGCATCAGCAAAAGCCTGACGAGCGCAAACGCCTTCTGTAGGAGCGAGGCTTGCCCGCGATAACAGACTNTGGTTCGACGCAAGAGTTGCGCTGCATGGGATGGCCCTATCGCGGGCAAGCCTCGCTCCTACAGAGATGTGGTGGGGAATGGCCGCGATTGCGTGGGACAATCGCGGGCCGTTTCTTGCCCGATGGTTTTACTGGGCGCTCTCGACGTTCACCGCGTCGTTGTTTGCGCCTTTCCTCATGGTGCCGTTGGTGGTCGGGCAATTGGGTTTGTAGCTGCCGACAATGCTGTAGTTGCGCTCCAGGTCGTCGTTCTGGCAGCGCTCGCGCCGGGCGTAACCCAGGTTGATCGGGTCGTAGCGGGCCTCGGGTTCGCGCAAGGGATGAGGTGCCTTCAACCGGGGGATATCCATCCTCAGAAACACACTGGCATGGACCTTGTCCCGTTCCACCGGTTTGCGGCGAATCAGCCCGGCTTCCTTGTAGGCGGAACTGATCACGTATTTGGCATCGTGGAATTCATCATGCAGCGGACCGCCGATGCACTCGGCCGGCCAGCTCGTGCTGTTGGCGAATAGGCCGTCGCTCTCGAGGTTTTTCAGCATCCAGCGCAGCGGGATGGTTTCCAGCCCCTGGCCGCCCTTGGCATAAGGGTTTTCACCGCACTTGGCGGTATCCGGGTCATTGAGGTAACCGCCCCCCACATCGGCATGGGCGCCGGCAAACCACACCTCTTCCAGTACCTGTGCCTTCGATTGCGGCAGGCCGAAGCGCAACAGACGGAACGAGGCCCGCTGTTCATCCAGGGACATGGCGTGGTAGCCGCGCTCGGCATACAGCTCCAGGCGGTGTTCGTCGGGCTCTTCCTTCAGGTTGGTGCCCACCGCCGGTACTGTGTCGAATACCCCGATGACTTTGACCACGACTTTCTTTTCGTCCTTTCCATTAAAACCATCACCGTAGACATGGATGTCATTGGCTTTTCGATATTGCGCCAGAAGGTCTCGCAGCTTGTCGTCGAAGCCAGGCACGCCATCGTTCCTCGACTTGTAGATGTCGTACATGTCCTCGACCACATCGTGCATATGGCCGGTCCAGCCCCACAGGAGGCTGTTGTCCCAGTCATCGGCTTTCAGATTGCTGGGCAGGCCGGCGACTTCGATAAACCCGTTCAACGAACGAGCGGTAAAGGCACCCCGGCTGAACCCGAAGATATAGATCTCGTCGCCGGGCCGGTAAGCCTCGATCAGAAAACGGTAGGCCTGGCGGATATTCAGGCTGACCCCGCTGCCGAACAGGGCGCCGAAGGGGGTGGTAATGCTGGTGGCCACGCCTTTGTCGTAATAGGGAATGACCCTGGCCCCGCTATTGGCCTGTTCGAGCGCCTGGTTATACATGCGCCAGATATTGGTGTTGTCCTTTTTGGTGTTTTCGGTGCCATCGAGCAGCACCACCAGTTTTCTGGGGCCTTGGTCGCTGTACAGGCACTTGTTGATCAGTTGCCAGCGTTTGCGGACTTTGCGATAGCCATCTTCGATGCCCTCGGCGGCTTTGGCGTCGTAATCCTTACAGTCGGGTGTCGTTGCTGCTTGGGGGGATATTCGAGCTTTTGCCAGTAGCTTGTGGTCCAGGGTTTGTGTGGTTTGCAGGTTGATCGCGCTGTGCTGTGAAGTGGAACAGGCTGACAGGAGGGCGAGGCTCAATAGAAGGGCAATGCGCATATCGAAGGTCTCCGTGACCAGATACGGACTATGGCGTGGCGATACCCGCAGCCACCGAGGCAGGGAGAGCGCTCCAATGGCTGCTTCAGTGACACTAGTCGAAGGTATTCAAAATGCCATCATTGGGCAGGGGCCAGATTTGACAGGGCGAAGCCAGGGCAGGTGAGGAATCAGCCCGCGCTTTCCCCCGCCAGCAACGCGCTGTAGGCCCGCAACCGCTGCACGAACTCACTCACCGAACCCTGGGGCACATAGGCCTGCTTGAGGAAGAACCCGGCGTATTCGGCCATCCCCGGTTCGGCTGCCGACAGCAGTTGCGCATGCTCCTCCAGGCTGGTCGGCCAGCCGCGTTCCTGTTCGCCGCGCAGCAGGTTGGCCGAGCGCAGCGCCTTGCGCGCCGCGGCCCGTTGCAGGCGTTGTTGCAGCAAAGGTTCGCGGCTTTGTTCCAGCTGTTGCGCGTAGCCTTCCAGCACCTGCGGGAAGTCGCCATTCAGCGCCAGGGCGATGGTCCGGCTCGGGCGAAAGGGCTCGAAGCGCAGCCCCAGGTCATTGCCCCAGATGCAGCGGCACTGATGCTTGAGCCAGAAACCCCAGCGGTAGCGATTGTCGGGCGCCAGCACCTCGCTGAGCACGCCGATATCGAAATCGATCTTCGACACTTCCGGGTGCCGCGCTTCCAGCTCTTGCCGAGTCTCCTCCAGCCGCTGGCGCTCCTCGGGGCTCGGCGCCCAGGCCAGCACCAGGGTCACATCCAGGTCGGAGGTGCCCGGCCGCGCATCGCCACGGGCCACGCTGCCGTACAGGTACAGGCCGTCGAGCAGCGCCGGAAAACGCCGCGAGAGCATGGCGCACAGCTCATCCACCAGAGGGCTGAACGCCGGTTGCAACGGTTGGTCGGGCAGGGACTGGATAAAACCTTCGGCGTCGACGCCTGGGTACTGCGACATGGTGATCTCTATGGGGCGCTGGCGATGAAAACAGCCCGGGCCAGGCGGGCGGTTGGCAGACAGTCTGGCTGACTTCAGGGATCGCGCAAGCCGGCGCGGTTCAGGCCACTGCTATCACGAGTCGAGGGTCGCCAGATCGTTACCCAGTGGCATCGGCGACTCGCCGCTGATGGCGCACAGCAATGCGCTGATGGTTTCCCCCTCGACCGTGCCGCGTTCTTGCAGCAGGTCCGCCACTGCGCCGACCGCCGGCCAGTAGCGATGCACCAGGCAACTGGCGCGGGCCATGGCCCGGGATTCGGCATCGAGCAGCTTGCGCGGTGGCAGCAGGCTGATCAACTCGTGACCGCGGCTCAGGTCGCCGCGGCCGCTGCCCCTGATCAGCCTGTCGGATCGGCCATGGCGGTAGATCGCTTCGGCCACCGGGCCGGCAAAGCAATGCAGCAGGTCGCGCTCGATGGCCTCGATCATCGACGGCAGGTATTCGGCGATCCCCGGAGCATCGAAGGCGGGGCGCGGGACCAGGTAATCGGCCTCCACCAAGCCTTCTACATAATGCGCGGTGCCACGCAGATCGAGCATCGGACCAGCGGCCGCTTCAGCCCTGGTGCGCACGCTGATACGGGCGATCGGCTGACCGTTCCACCAGAAGGCCAGGGCGTGGCCGGCTTCGTGGATGGCCGTGCCACGCGGGCGCTGGTTCATGCTCTTCTCCCGTGCTGGGCAGGCTTGGGGCGTGGTGAAAACGCGCCAGGGGCCGGAAAGCAGGCGACCCCGCAGGCGCTGTCCCTATCATTGGCTTCATCTGCGCAGGCCGGATAAAAGCTTGTTCCTATCAACAAGCAATAGTCCGCCTATTAGCGATCCGCCACAGAGGGTCTAGCCTTAGTTCAGCGCCGGCGTCAGCCGGCCGGATGAGACCTGATCAAGAGATAACGAAGAACGAGTCAGAAGCGTACTGGGCTTACCGTGGGCCACCGTCCTGGCAACTTGCTTGCCACTCTCCAGCAGCCTGTGGCCACAACCATCAGTTGAGCGAACTGTGAGCCCTGCAACCTATGTCATTGCTTTCGCCTGTCGCTATTCAGCGCCCGCCCGGGCCGGATAGCTGGATGAATACGACCAAAGGTAGCTCCTCATGGCAAACGAATCGAAATGCCCGTTCAACCACGCCGCCGGCGGTGGTGTCACCAACCGCGACTGGTGGCCGAACCAACTGAACCTGAAGATCCTGCACCAGCACTCGTCCCTGTCCGACCCCATGGGCGCGGACTTCAACTACGCCGAAGCTTTCAAAAGCCTGGATTTCCAGGCCCTGAAACAAGACCTGAATGCGCTGATGACCGACTCCCAGGACTGGTGGCCCGCCGACTTCGGCCACTATGGGCCGCTGTTCATCCGCATGGCCTGGCACAGCGCCGGCACCTACCGCACCGGTGACGGGCGTGGCGGCGCCGGTTCCGGCCAGCAGCGTTTCGCGCCGCTCAACAGCTGGCCGGACAACGTCAGCCTGGACAAGGCACGGCGCCTGCTGTGGCCGATCAAGCAGAAGTACGGCCGCAACATCTCCTGGGCCGACCTGATCGTCCTCGCCGGCAACGTCGCCCTGGAATCCATGGGCTTCAAGACCTTCGGTTTTTCCGGCGGTCGCCCGGACGCCTGGGAGCCGGATGAAGATGTCTACTGGGGCGCCGAAAGCACCTGGCTGGGGGGCGACACACGCTATGGCAAAGGGCCGGGAGCCCCCGCCGCCGAGCCGGGGCGCAACCTGGAGAACCCGCTGGCCGCGGTGCAGATGGGCCTGATCTATGTGAACCCGGAAGGCCCCGAAGGCAACCCGGACCCGGTCGCGGCGGCGGTGGACATCCGCGAAACCTTCGCCCGCATGGCGATGAACGACGAAGAAACCGTGGCCCTGATCGCTGGCGGCCACGCCTTCGGCAAGACCCACGGCGCCGGGCCCGCCAGCAATGTCGGCGCCGAGCCCGAAGCCGCCGGCCTGGAGCTGCAGGGCCTGGGCTGGAAAAGCACCTTCGGCAGCGGCAAGGGCGCCGACGCCATCACCAGCGGCCTGGAAGTGACCTGGACCACCACGCCCACCCGCTGGAGCAACAACTACCTGGAGAACCTGTTCGGCTATGAGTGGGAGCTGACCAAGAGCCCGGCGGGGGCGCACCAGTGGACGCCGAAGAACGGCGCGGGCGCCGGCACCGTCCCGGATGCCCACGACCCGTCCAAGCGGCGCAATCCGACCATGCTGACCACCGACCTGTCGCTGCGCTTCGACCCGATCTACGAACCGATCTCGCGGCGCTTCCTGGCGAACCCCAACCAGTTGGCCGACGCCTTCGCCCGCGCCTGGTACAAGCTGATCCACCGCGACATGGGCCCGCTTTCGCGCTATCTGGGTCCGGAAATGCCCAACGAGGAACTGCTGTGGCAGGACCCGGTCCCCGCGGTCGACCACCCCCTGGTCAACCACGGCGACGTCGCCACCCTCAAGAGCAAGCTGCTGGCCTCGGGCCTGTCGGTGTCCCAGCTGGTATCGACCGCCTGGGCGGCGGCCTCCAGCTTCCGTGGCTCCGACAAACGCGGCGGCGCCAATGGCGGGCGCCTGCGCCTGGCCCCGCAAAAAGACTGGGCGGCCAACCAGCCAACGCAACTGGCGACGGTGCTGCAAACCCTGGAAGACATTCAGCGCGACTTCAACAGCGCGCAAACCGGCGGCAAGAAAATCTCCCTGGCCGACCTGATCGTGCTGGCCGGCAGTGCCGGCATCGAACTGGCGGCGAAAAACGCCGGGCTCACTATCAGCGTGCCGTTCACCCCGGGCCGCACGGATGCGAGTCAGGAACAGACGGACGTCCAGTCCTTCGCTCACCTCGAACCCATCGCCGATGGCTTCCGTAACTACCTCAAGGGCCACTACCGCGTACCCGCCGAGGCTCTGCTGGTGGACAAGGCGCAACTGCTGACCCTCACCGCACCGGAAATGACCGCGCTGATCGGCGGCCTGCGCGTGCTCGACATCAACGTCGGCCACACCCCCCACGGCGTCTTCACCATGCGCCCGGGGGCGCTGAGCAACGACTTCTTCGTCAACCTGCTGGACATGGGCGTGGAATGGAAACCGCTGTCCGACGCCCAGCAAGAGTTCGAAGCCCGCGACCGCAAGACCGGCCAGGTCAAATGGACCGGCACCCGCGTCGACCTGGTCTTCGGCTCCAACGCCCAACTGCGGGCATTGGCCGAGGTCTATGCCAGCGCGGATGCGCAGGAGCAATTTGTGAAGGACTTTGTCGCGGCCTGGGTCAAGGTGATGAATCTGGATAGGTTTGATTTGAGGTGAGGGGGCTTTTGAGGTCTGAAAGGAAGAGCCCTCGACCTGAGTGTTCGGGTTGGGGGTTGGAGTAGAAGGCCTTATTTGCTGCTGAGTGTTTCTGTAAATCCGTAACGCCTCCCTGTTGGGAGGCGTTTTTTTGCTTGAGTGGAGTGACGAAATATCGGCTTTTTCCCCGCTTGCAGTCCTGTGTTCGCCGGGCGATCGAGGCGTAATTGACCTTACTGTCGACAAAGTCATCGGAGAGAGCCGCTCACATGGCTTAGGATCACCGAAGGCTGCAATGGACCCTCTCGACCAACAGGAAGCGACATTTATGGAAACTCCCTTTTCTCAAGTCAGCGAGCGTTTGAACAATCGTCGATTTATCGTCGCGAACAACGCCCAAGGCTTATCCGGCACAGGCACGGTATTTCATTACCAGGTCGAGGAAGATGCCATTTTCAGCACTTACCAAGGCGGGCGGATCCGCATGGGCAATCAAGTCGGGCGCGCGACAGGCCCCAATACCATCGAGCTGCTTTATCAGTGCTTGACCACGGAAGGCGAGCTGCTTGCCGGCTGGTCGCGTGGCACGGTGGGTGTTGATCAAGCAGGACGTACCACGCTGTCTTTCGTATGGGGCTGGTTGTCGGGCGCGACGGGAGGAGGGGAGTCGAACTACGTCGAGTTCATCGCGTAGTCGTCGATTCGCCAAAGGTCAGTGCTTACTTCACCTTGGTGGTGACCCACGCATCGTGGACGGCCATTTCCAGAGCATGGGAGTAATGCTGGAAGGAATGAGGTTTTATGGCGGATCCCTCTCGCGCAATGGGTATTGGCTGATAGGGCGCTCCGGTGTCTGCAGGGGAGTGGTAGGGGGGGCGTTGGATGGTTGGGGCCTGGACATAAACAGCGACGCTTTAGCGGTTGTCTCACCCTGAGCACAAACCTAGTCTGCCTCTGTCCCTGCAAAAGCAGCGACCGGGCCTGAGAACCCGATTAGATGCAGGCGCACAATATGGGAGCTTCAACCATGTACGCCCGTAATTCATCTGGATATTGCCGCTTTTCGTCTCGGCTGCCTCTACTCAAAAACACCTGCTGCCTGACAGTCGCGGGAGGTGACCTATGAGCACTCAGGCCTCCGTCAAAACCCTGGGTTTCGTCACCTTCGGTCAATGCACCGACCCCGAACAAACCCTGTTCCGCGTTAACGCCGACGTCCCCTTGAAACAAGCCCTGGAGCACGCCTCGACCCTGCTGTACTACGCCAAGAAGCTCGCCCTGGATGCCGCCATGGAAGAGCGGGGCGAGCGCTACGCTTGGGCTTCGCATTTTTTGGTGGAGATGGGGAAGGCGGTGATTGATGATGTTTGTTTGGGGTTGGGGGAGGGGCGATGATTTGATTTTGAGTTAAGGTTTTATGGTGTGAACTATGTAAAAAACGCCGCTTATCGTTGGGGGGGATGAGTGGCGTTTTTTATTCTGTGGGATACCGCTTTCGGCCAGATACAGACCTACTGCACTAGCTTTGGATGAGAGACCTTCCGTCTAGGCTGCCCAAGTAGTCTGAAATCTCTGGATAAAAAAGCGTCTTGCTGGCAGTGATCATGAATACAAACATTGCGAATGCTCTGATGTGACAGACGCCACCCTCAGTTGGTCGAAAGAGTTGATGCTTTAGATTAATACCCGCCAGACTAGAATAAGGAAGAAAGCCACCTTCGGAGGCGTACGCTAAAACACCATCATCAATACTCAATATGAGATTGTGTTTATGTCTATGCTCAATCGAAGAGTCATACATTGCATCGATCTCAGTCTCGAGGTTTGAGATGTCAAAATCGAGCTTCTGGCATATAAGAATCGAGGGAACAAGATCGTTAGGATTGTTGAGTGGATCGAATGGTCCCGGCGTACCTTTGCGAATGATCGTTGGATGAGAAATTCGCTCACTGAGAATCTTGATTTTCGCTAACTTATTCAGTGCGTCAGCAAACTGCGACTTGCCAAGCGTCGATTTAACTTCACCTATACAGAAAATTGATTCAATTGGGAAAAATCTTTGGCGGTCACCCTCTACATATAAGGGGGTCATGCTCGAGTCGAAGATTACGATATCACACTGGGTGCTCACGTCATTCATGCTTGTAATTACAAAGCCAGTGGATAAATCCAGGCTGCGCGGCACCACAAATTTTAGAAAGTCACGCACAATTGCTTCACGAAAGGTACCGTACTCACCTGTATGGCGAAGCCGTTTGGTGATTTGATCATAGAATACTTCTGTCGAGACACTCGAGAAAGCAGACTTAAAGATATCAATCCTTTCTTTTAGGAGAGCGTTAAATACTTCACTTGCCATCTAAGTTCCCTTTTTCTTCAGTATTGATCTGAACTCACTATACTGAGACTTGAGCTCTCTAATGGTCAACTGGACCGACAGTGCCCTGCTGCCTAAGGTCCGCTTTGGGGCGGAAGCAGCGATTCCTGAAAGGTTTCTTTTAACTAAAACAATTAAGTTCTGCCCAGCGATCTATCTCGTAGACCACCTTTGGAAGCAACTGGATCAGCCTTTCGAAAAGGACTAGCTTGATTCAGACCCTCTTGGGTTCTTGGTTGTAATGGCTACCGTAGTTGCAGAGGTGCCTGCTAGATAAAAGAAGATTTCACAGCCAAGAGCGACAACACCCCGTGGTGCCATCTGGCGACCAGAGCCTCCAACCCACCAAGCCTACCCAACCCCCGAACTATAATTAATAAGCACCCCCATTTGCCCGGCGAGTACCACCACGTCCATCCACAACCCACCACGCTCACCCGCCAGGCAGAGGGCAGTCCAACCAATGGGACGGGACGCCCAACTGATTACGCGAGAGGGGCCCGCCATGAAACTTCATTCCTTCCAGCATTACTCCCATGGTCTGGAAATGGCCGTTCACGATGCCTGGATCACCACCAAGGTGAAGTCGGCCCTGGCCTTTGCCGAACCGACCCGCGGCCTGCATATCAATGTCAAAACCCATGCGGGCATGGTCACCTTGAGTGGCCGGCTTATCACCCACAAGCAGTGTGAGCAGGCCGTCAGCCTGACCCGCGCGGTGCATGGCGTCGTCGATATCGAGGCCAGCGACTTGCAGACCCATATGTTCACGCCGGGCAGCCTGCCTGAAGCGCCCAACGCCGAAGAGAGCAGCGAATACCCTTCGCAGTCGTCGACGAAGAGGGACGACAAATGATGAAGGCGATCGCTTGAGCGTCGCGCCGGGAAGCCAGGGCGGCGCAGGGTTCGAGAACCCTTTCGACAGGGCCTCGGGAGGATCATCAGCACCTTAAAAGCCCCACTCCAGCCGGGTGGGGCTTTTTCTCATGCGCGAAGTTGGGCTGTATCCGGCCTGTTGCAACGCGCGGGCAATCCCGACGAAGCCTTTAGTCCATCGCAGCCAGCATCAAATCCAGATTCTCCACCGCCGCCCCCGCCGCGCCTTTGCCCAGGTTGTCGAACACCGCCGCCAACAGCACCTGACCCTCACCCTCGAACACCATCAAGCGCATACCATCCGTATCGTTCAGCGCCCGTGGATCAAGGCCCGTGAGTTCTTGTGCATGCCGAATCGACATCACCTGCACACAACCGCTCCCGGCGTAATGCTGCTCCAGGCAGGCATGGATACGGGCGGCATCGACACCCGGGGCAAGCAGGTGCAATTGCAGGGGAATGGTCAGCACGATGCCCTGGCGAAAGGCACCGTAGGCCGGGACGAACAGCGGGCGTTCACTGAGGCCGCTGTGTTGCTGGATCTCCGGCACATGTTTGTGAGCCAGGCCCAGGCCGTAGATCTGGAAAGGGGCGGCTTTGGACGCATTCGGCCCTTCGTGTGCTTCGACCGCGGCGCGGCCGCCGCCGGAGTAGCCGGAGATCGCGTTGATGCTGATCGGGTAGTCCTGCGGCAGCAGTCCGGCTTGCAGCAAAGGGCGCAGCAGGCCGATGGCGCCGGTGGGGTAGCAGCCGGGGTTGCTCACCCGTTTGGCGCTGGCGATGCGTTGTGCCTGTTGCGGGTGCATTTGCGCAAAGCCGTAGGTCCAGTGGGGGTGGGTGCGGTGCGCCGAGCTGGCGTCGATCACCCGCACGGCCGGGTTGCGGATGCTGGCGACGGCATCGCGGGCAGCGTCGTCGGGCAGGCAGAGCAGGGCGATGTCGCAGGCGTTGATGGCTTCGGCGCGCCGCTGCGGGTCTTTGCGCTGGTCGGCGGCGAGGGTCAGCAGGTGCAGGTCGCTGCGGCCGCGCAGGCGCTGGTGGATCTGCAACCCGGTGGTGCCCTGGTCGCCGTCGATAAATACGAGGGGTGTGCTCATGCTGTGTGCTCGCAAGCCGGAAAAGTTGGGCAAATCTTCCGGCCGAAGCTGAAATAGAGAAAGTTGAATTTAATAACGCTAAGATTCAGTTTTTCTGAATCTGGAGCGACCCATGCGCGAAATCAGCCTCGACCGGCTGCGCACCCTGGTGGCGATTGTCGACCTCGGTTCCTTTGCCGAAGCGGCCCGCGCGCTGAACCTGGCGCCGCCCACGGTCAGCCTGCATATCGCCGACCTGGAGGCGCGGGTAGGCGGCTCGCTGTTATCGCGCACCCGCGGCCGGGTGCAGCCCTCGGCCATTGGCGAAACCCTGGTGGAGCGGGCGCGGCGGTTGTTGGCCGATGCCGAGCAGGCGCTGGAGGATGTGCAGCGCCAGGTCCTGGGCCTGGCCGGCCGGGTGCGCCTCGGGGCGTCCACCGGCGCCATCGCCCAGTTGCTGCCCCAGGCCCTGGAGATTCTTGGCCAGCGGCACCCGGGCATTGATCTGCAGGTGGCGGTGCTGACTTCCCAGGAGAGCTTGAAGAAACTCGCCGAAGGTTCGCTGGATATCGGCCTGGTGGCCTTGCCGCAAACCCCGGTCAAGGGCTTGCGCATCGAGCCCTGGCGCAAGGACCCGGTCATGGCCTTCCTGCCGTCCCGCTGGCAATGTCCCGACCCAGTGACCCCGCAGTGGCTCGCTACCCAGCCCCTGATCCTCAACGACCACAGCACCCGGCTGTCGCGCCTGACCTCGGAGTGGTTCGCCCTGGGCGGGCAGCAGCCCACGGCGCGCATCCAGCTCAACTATAACGACGCGATCAAGAGCCTGGTGGCCGCCGGTTATGGCGCCACCTTGCTGCCCCACGAAGCCGCCACGCCGCTGCCCGACACACGGATCGCCATGCGCCCGTTGCAGCCGCCGCTATGGCGACAGCTGGGCATTGCCCATAGAGCCGGGGACGTGGAGCGCTCGACCCAGCATGTGCTGGAGGTGTTGTGGGGGTTGAGCGCCGATTGACGACCGAGCGTCCTAGCCCAGCAGATGCTTGGAGATCTACTTGGAGATTTCCACCATCGAGGTCTTGCCGGTGAACTCGAACTTCACCCTGCCCAGCGACGAAAAGTAGATCTCCAGTTCGGAGTCCAGGTCGAAGGTGCCGGAGGTTTCCACCGAGTAGGCAACGATGTTTTTGTAGGGCAGGGAGGTGAAGTCCTTTTTGCTGCCAGTGATGCCCTGCACGTTGATCGCGATGATGCGCTTGTTGGTAAACACCACACCGTCGCGCATGGCCTTATAGGCGTCGATCACCTGCTCGCCTTCCAGCAACAGGTCGCTGACCCGCTCGGCGTATTCGTCGTTTTGCTTGAGCTTGAAGAAGCCTTTGTTGTTGAAGTCGATCATGGGGGGAGTCCTCATTCTTGAAGCGATATTCCAGGTTTTTGCTGGCTGTTAAGGCGTGTCGAACCCGGCTCAGGTTCCATCGGCTCCAATGCAAAGCGTATGGCCTTTGCGGTGGGTCCGCCGCTTGGGTATTGGTGGCACAGCGCTATACCAAGAGTTTGCTGGCAGCAGATACCCGTTAAGGCGATGTCTCTGATGGCCTTCGGATTATTCTGATTGATTTTTAGCCGGAATTAATAATTCATGAGGCGGCCACTATTTTTGAGTACACATGATTTTATTTTCATGTGGCATCACTGGTGAAGACTAATTGTTGGGAGCTAAAAGGGTGAAACGGATTTTAGCGGTATTGCTTTTGACCGCAGGCAATATAGGCAGCGCTGCTTATGCTGGGGTTGATGTTGCAGCGGCCCGGCAGTCGTTGAAGAATTATGGTCTTGGCTATTGCATCGTTAATCAGTTTAAAGATGAGTCCGATGTGAAGAGCGATATCGAGTCGGCTATTGGCGCCTATTCCTTCATGGGAAGTGGTATGCACAGCATTCTTCAGAATGAAGATACCTTGGAGACGCGGCATAACCCTTATGACGCGACAACGGATTTTGTATCTTCCATGTATGAGAAAACCCAGGCCAGTAGCAAATACACGGATAAGAAAGTCGTGTTTTATGCCTGTCTCGATATCTATAACTCCAAGGCGTTCGACGAATTTATCAAGACGCAGGACCCATACATTACACAATGATGGGTAAAGAGCTGGCCGAGCGCGATATCCAATATCGCGCTCGCTGCCCAGCCTTAAAACAACTTCCAGCTATAACTCAGCAACAACCGGTTCTCATTGATATCGGTCCGATAGTTCGACCTCGCCACCACGTTACGCACCTTGATCCCCAGTCCGCCCAACGGCCCGGACTGGATCACGTAACCGATATCCAGATCGCGCTCCCAGTCCTTGCCCTCAAAGCCCTTGCCGGTGTCGACGTTGTCGCCGCGGATGTAGCGCACAGTGCTGGTCAGGCCGGGGAGGCCGCTGGCGGCGAAGTCGTAGTCGTAGCGCAGCTGCCAGGAGCGTTCGTCGGTGTAGGCGAACTCGTAGGTGGGTACTTCGTTGCCCAGCGGGGTGATGTTGGCGAAGACCCGGGGAAAGGCGCTGTCGCCGAACATGCCCTGGTAGCCGACATAGAAGGTATGGCCGCCGCGTTTGGCCGACAGCAGCGAGAAGAAGGCCTGGTTGTCGATGGCGCCGAGCAGCTGTTTGCCGTCTTCTTCGCTGTTGTAGTAGCCGAGGTTGGCGCCGAGTGTCCAGTCGCCCAGCGGCTGGCTGTGCTTCAGGCCGAGGAAGCGCTGGTGGTAGATGTCCTCCAGTTGACCGTACCAGGCACTGACGCTGGTGCGTTTGTCGTTGAAGGCGTAGTCGGCGCCGGCGTAGTTGAAGGCGTCGCTGCTGACTGCGCGTTTCGGCACGTGGCCGAGCATGGCTTGCAGTTTGCCGTCGCCGGATTCGTTGCGCAGGCTGGTGGAGCGCAGGCGGCCGCCTTGCAGGGTCAGGCCGTCGATGTCGTTCGAGACGATGCTCGCGCCCTGGTAGGACGGCGGCAGCAGGCGGATATCGCTGAAGCTCAGTACCGGCAGGTTGGGTTGCAGTTCGCCGATGCGCAACTCGCTTTTCGCTAGGCGCAGTTTCAGCGCCAGGCCGAGGCGGCTGTAGTCGTCGGCGGCTTCGCCGTCCTCCTGTACCGGCAGCAGGCCGCTGTTGACCCGGCCCTTGCCGCTGTCGAGCTTGAGCCCCAGGGTGCCGATGGCATCCAGGCCCACGCCTAGGGTGCCGGGGGTGTAGCCGGACTTGAAGTTGAGGATAAAACCCTGGGCCCATTCCTGGGCCATGGACTGCTCGGTGCCGCGGATATCCGAATAGTCGCGGCTGAAGAAGTAGTTGCGGGCCTGGAGGGTGGCGGTGGCGTCCTTGATAAAACCACCTTCTTCGGCCAGCAGCGGCTGGGGCGCGCTCAGGCACACCGAGCTGGCGCCCAGCACGGCGAGGGTCTTTGCAGGTTTCATTGCTTTTACTCTTATTGTTATGGAAAGCAGTTCACTGTGCGCAGGCTAGGGGCGGGTATGGGGCGGGCACTATCCGTTGCCTGCAGACCTGTATCCCTTTTCTGCAGGCGCGCTTTTTTTGCGGCAAGGGGAGGCGGGCGCAACCGCTGACCGGTTGTGCGCGAGGGGAGGTCAGGCGTCGGGATGTTCGGCGCGCAGTTCGTCGATCATCCGCAGGCAGTGGCTGAGCCCGGCGGACACATCGCCGACCCGCCGGCTGATGATGATCGGCGAGGTGGCGTTGGCTTCCAGCAGCGGGCTGAAGCCGATGTCGTCGCGATGCAGCAATTGCACCGAGGCCGGCACCAGGGTGATGCCGATGCCGGCGCCCACCAGGCCGATGGCGGTCTGCAGTTCGTTGGTCCATTGCACGATGCGGATATTCAGGCCGTGGGTGTTGAACAGCGCGATCACGTGGTCGGCGTAGCTCGGACGCGGGTTGCCGGGGTAGAGCACGAAAGGTTCGTCGGCCAGTTGCGCCAGGCTCACCGGCTGGCCGATCAGCGGATGGCCGGCGGGCAGGGCGGCCACCAGGCGATCCTCGGTCTGCACCTTCTGCACGATGGCCGGATCGTCGATGCGGATCCGCCCGAAGCCGATGTCGATGCGCCCGGCCTTGAGGGCTTCCACCTGTTGCAGGGTGGTCATTTCCGACAGCCCCAGCTCCAGGGCCAGGGTCTCGTGGCTGCGCAGGCGGCGGATCAGTTCCGGCAGCAGGCCGTACAGGGTCGAGGGGGCGAAGCCGATGCCGAGCCAGGTCTTTTCGCCGTGGCCGATGCGCCGGGTGTTGTCGCAGACCTTGGCCAGTTGCTCCAGCAGCACGCTGGAATGCTCATAGAAGAAGCGCCCGGCTTCGGTCAGGCGCAACGGCCGGCCGCGCTCCAGCAATAACACCCCGAGTTCCTCTTCCAGTTGCTGGATCTGCCGGCTCAGGGGCGGCTGGGCGATGTGCAGGCGCTCGGCGGCCTTGGTGAAGTTGAGGGTCTGGCCCAGCACCTGGAAGTAACGCAGATGACGCAGTTCCATAAGGCCTCCGCAGGCAAAGAGTGAATACCTTTGAGGTATCGAGCCAGACCAATTCTATATTGGAACCCCGGAAAAAGCCGTACGAGAATCGGGTCCATAACTTCAAGAACCTGATGGGTATGGAAATGCTTTCGAGTGCCATTGAATCGATCGAAACGATCATCGTCGATCTGCCGACCATCCGCCCGCACAAGCTGGCGATGCACACCATGCAGAACCAGACCCTGGTGCTGATCCGCTTGCGCTGCGCCGACGGCATCGAAGGCCTGGGCGAGGCCACCACCATCGGCGGCCTGGCCTATGGCAATGAAAGCCCGGACAGCATCAAGACCAATATCGACCGCTTCTTCACGCCGCTGCTGCTCGGCCAGGACGGCGCCAATGTCAATGCCGCCATGCAGCGCCTGGAGCGCAGCATCCGCGGCAACACCTTCGCCAAGTCCGGTATCGAAAGCGCCTTGCTCGACGCCCAGGGCAAGCGCCTGGGGCTGCCGGTCAGCGAGCTGCTCGGCGGCCGGGTGCGCGACGCCTTGCCGGTGGCCTGGACCCTGGCCAGCGGCGACACTGCCAAGGACATCGCCGAAGCGGAAAAAATGCTCGACCTGCGCCGCCACCGCATCTTCAAGCTGAAGATCGGCGCCGGCGAAGTGGACCGCGACCTGGCCCATGTGATCGCGATCAAGAAGGCCCTGGGCGACCGCGCCAGCGTGCGGGTCGACGTCAACCAGGCCTGGGACGAAGCGGTGGCGGTGCGCGCCTGCCGGGTCCTGGGCGGCAACGGCATCGACCTGATCGAACAGCCGATCTCGCGCAACAACCGCGCTGGTATGGTGCGCCTCAACGCCATCAGCCCGGCGCCGATCATGGCTGACGAATCCATCGAATGCGTGGAAGACGCCTTCAACCTGGCCCGCGAAGGCGCGGCCTCGGTGTTCGCCCTGAAGATCGCCAAGAACGGCGGCCCGCGCGCCGTGCTGCGCACCGCGGCGATCGCCGAGGCGGCGGGCATCGGCCTGTATGGCGGCACCATGCTCGAAGGCGGCATCGGCACCCTGGCGTCGGCCCATGCCTTCCTCACCCTCAATACCTTGAGCTGGGATACCGAGCTGTTCGGCCCGCTGCTGCTGACCGAGGACATCCTCGCCGAGCCGCCGCTGTACCGCGATTTCCAATTGCACGTATCCCAGGCGCCGGGCCTCGGCCTGAGCCTGGACGAGGAACGCCTGGCGTTCTTCCGCCGCGACAAAGCCTGAACTGCCATTCATCACGTCTGAGGAGAGCACCATGCTGTTCCACGTCAAAATGACCGTGAATCTGCCGGTCGACATGAACCCCGAGCGCGCCGCCCAGCTCAAGGCCGACGAAAAGGCCCTGGCCCAGCGCCTGCAGGAGCAGGGCAAGTGGCGGCACCTGTGGCGCATCGCCGGCCTGTACGCCAACTACAGCGTATTCGACGTCGACAGCGTGCAGGAACTGCACGACCTGCTGATGCAACTGCCGCTGTACCCCTACATGGCTATCGAAGTGAACGCGCTGTGCAGGCATCCTTCGTCCATTCATGCGGATGACCGCTGAGCCCGCGCCGGCTCGCTCCAGACTCTAATAAATACAAGATGAGGAATAACCATGAACGTCCGAATTTCCCACACTGCCAGCGCCCAGAAATTTCTCGAAGAAGTCAGCGGCCAGTTCAACGACCAGGGCAACCCGCGCACCAAGGCCCTGGTGTACCGCATCCTGCGTGACACGGTGAACATCATCGAGGACCTCGATGTGACCCCGGAAGAATTCTGGAAGGCGGTCAACTACCTCAACGTGCTCGGCGCGCGCCAGGAAGCCGGGCTGCTGGTGGCCGGCCTGGGCCTGGAGCACTACCTGGACCTGCTGATGGACGCCGCCGACGAACAGGCCGGCAAGACCGGCGGCACCCCGCGCACCATCGAAGGCCCGCTGTACGTGGCCGGTGCGCCGCTGAGCCAGGGTGAAGCGCGCCTCGACGATGGCCGCGATCCGGGCGTGGTGCTGTTCATGCAGGGCCAGGTGCGCAACACCGCCGGCCAGCCGCTGGCCGGGGCTATTGTCGATGTCTGGCACGCCAATACCGGCGGCACCTATTCCTACTTCGATACCGCCCAGTCCGAGTTCAACCTGCGTCGCCGCATCGTCACCGATGCCGAAGGCCGCTATCGTTTCCGTAGCATCGTGCCCTCGGGTTACGGCTGCCCGCCGGACGGTCCGACCCAGCAACTGCTCGACCAGCTGGGCCGTCATGGCCAGCGTCCGGCGCATATCCACTTCTTCATCTCGGCCGACGACCACCGTCACCTGACCACCCAGATCAACCTCGATGGCGACCAGTACCTGCACGACGATTTCGCCTACGCCACCCGCGACGAGCTGATCGCCAGGATCACCTTCAGCGACGATCAGCAGCGTGCGGCGCAGTACGGGGTCAGCGGGCGTTTTGCCGAGATCGACTTCGACTTCACCCTGCAGTCGTCCGCCCAGCCCGAGGAGCAACATCGCCTGGAGCGGGTACGAGCGCTGGAGGACTGACATCGCGGCAGATCCCGATTCGGGGCCACGGGATAACTTGAGTTATCCCGTGGTTTTTGCCGTTGTGAGCCGTGGTCGATGTTTTGCGTGATGTGCCAGCGGTGGCGAACGATCACCGCCCGATAATAACAATGAGAGTGACCCGCTTATGGAAACGCATCTGTTGAGTGAGCGCAGCAGGGTATTTGCCCAGGCCGATCCCTATGCTGTGTCCGGCTATGTCAACCAGCATGTGGGCAGCCACTGCATCCGTTTGCCCAAGGCCGGCAGTCCCCAGGCCAGCCTCAATCATCGGCAGTTCGCCAGCCTCGACCTGTGCTCGATCAGCTACGGCGGCAGCGTGCGTGTCACCTCGCCGGCGCTGGAAACCATCTACCACCTGCAAGTGTTGCTGCGCGGCCACTGCCTGTGGCGCGGCCATCGCCAGGAACATTACTTCGCCCCCGGCGAGCTGCTGCTGATCAACCCCGACGATCCGGTGGACCTGACCTATTCCGACGATTGCGAGAAATTCATCATCAAGGTGCCCACCAGCCTGCTGGAGTCGGTGTGCCAGGAGCAGCGCTGGCTGTATCCGGGGCAGGGCGTGCGCTTCGTGGGCAACCGCTACCAGCTGGATGAACTGGAAGGTTTTATCAACCTGTTGAGTGTGGTTTGCCGCGAAGCCGAAGCCGCGGAATGTATCCCGCGGGTGCAGGAGCATTACGCGCAGATCGTCGCGAGCAAGATGCTCAGCCTGATGAAGACCAACATCCGGCGCGCGGGCCTGGGTTCGTCGTCGGCGACCTTCGAGGCGATTGCCGATTACATCGAGCGCAACCTCAAGCAGGACATCGGCTGCGAGGAACTGGCGCAGCAGGCGCAGATGAGCCTGCGCTCGCTCTATGCGCTGTTCGAGCGCAACGTCCGCTCCACGCCCATGCGCTACATTCGGCAGAAGAAACTGGAACGGATCCACGCCTGCCTGCGCGACCCCAGCTGCAACGTGCGCAACATCACCGAACTGGCCATGGATTTCGGTTTCCTGCACCTGGGGCGCTTCTCGGAAAGCTACCGCAAACAATTCGGCGAACTGCCGTCCGACACCCTCAGACGCCGGCCTTGATCCGGCTTGTGCTTCTGTAGGAGCGAAGCTTGCTCGCGATAGCGTCGGATCTGACCCACCGCGTCGCCCGCCATCGCCGGCAATCGAGCGTCGACCGGCCGCTCCTACAGAAGCCGTGTCCGTCACGTCATCCCCGATTCCTCGTAGCCGCTGCCGAGCCCGCGAGGCTGCGATCGACTGCGCAGCAGTCGCAAGACCTGAAACCGTGTTCGTTCTGGATAAATGCGCGGCCCGGGTGGCGGCCGCTACGTCGGAATGCCACCCAACCCGATCGCAGCCTCGCGAGCTCGGCAGCGGCTACAGCAGCGGCTACCCCCTGTAGGACTTGCCCTACAAAACTCTGCAGAAAACGGATAGTGATCTGCACGCAACGGATATTGCCCCCGCACACCCCGCCCTAGCATGAGCCTTGCCTGAATAAAAACAATGGAGGCGGCGGCCATGACCCTGCGACCCGAATACCTTCACTCCCTGCTTGAAGAAGACCGTGACCGGGGCGTCTACCGCTGCAAGCGGGAGATGTTCACCGACCCCCGGCTGTTCGACCTGGAAATGCAGCACATCTTCGAGGGCAACTGGCTGTACCTCGCCCACGAGAGCCAGATCCCCAACAACAACGATTACTACACCACCACCATGGGCCGGCAGTCGGTCTTCATCGCGCGCAACAAGGACGGCGAACTCAATGCCTTCCTCAACGCCTGCAGCCACCGCGGCGCCATGCTCTGCCGGCACAAGACCGGCAACAAGTCGTCCTACACCTGCCCGTTCCACGGCTGGACCTTCAACAACTCCGGCAAGCTGCTCAAGGTCAAGGACCCGGCCGCCGCGGGTTACCCGTCGAGCTTCAACTGCGAAGGTTCCCACGACCTGACCAGGGTCGCGCGCTTCGAGTCCTATCGCGGTTTCCTGTTCGGCAGCCTCAACCCCGACGTGTTGCCCCTGGTGGAGCACCTGGGCGAGTCGGCGAAGATCATCGACATGATCGTCGACCAGTCCGCCGACGGCCTGGAAGTACTGCGCGGTTCCTCCAGCTACATCTACGAAGGCAACTGGAAACTCACCGCGGAAAACGGCGCCGATGGCTACCACGTAAGCTCAGTGCACTGGAACTACGCAGCCACCCAGAGCCAGCGCAAGCAGCGCGAAGCCGGCGAAGAGATCAAGACCATGAGCGCCGGCAGCTGGGCCAAGCAGGGCGGTGGTTTCTACTCCTTCGACAAGGGCCACATGCTGCTCTGGACCCGCTGGTCCAACCCCGAGGACCGCCCACTCTATGAGCGTCGCGACGAGCTGGCCCGGGACTTCGGCCAGGCCCGCGCCGACTGGATGATCGAGAACTCGCGCAACCTGTGCCTGTACCCCAACGTCTACCTGATGGACCAGTTCAGCTCGCAGATCCGTATCGCCCGGCCGATCTCGGTGGACCGCACCGAAATCACCATCTACTGCATCGCACCCAAGGGCGAAAGCGACGAAGCCCGGGCCATGCGCATCCGTCAGTACGAGGACTTCTTCAACGTCAGCGGCATGGCCACCCCGGACGACCTGGAGGAATTCCGTTCCTGCCAGATGGGCTACCAGGGCAGCGGCAGTGCCTGGAACGATATGTCCCGTGGCGCCGAACACTGGGTCGAGGGTGCGGACGACGCGGCCCGGGAAATCGACCTGCAACCCATCCTCAGCGGCGTGCGCACCGAAGACGAAGGCCTGTTCGTGATGCAGCACAGGTACTGGCAGCAAACCATGCTCAAGGCGCTTGCCGCCGACGCTGCGCGAACCATTGCCGTGGAGGCTGTGTGATGAGCATTTCCCATGACACCGTGCGCGACTTTCTCTACCGCGAAGCGCGCTACCTGGACGACAAGGACTGGGACAGCTGGCTGGAGCTCTACGCCCCCGACGCGACCTTCTGGATGCCGTCCTGGGACGACAACGACGAGCTTACCGAAGACCCGCAGCGGGAAATCTCGCTGATCTGGTACGGCAGTCGCTGCGGCCTGGAAGACCGGGTGTTCCGGATCAAGACCGAGCGCTCCAGCGCGAGCATTCCCGACACCCGCACCTCGCACAACCTGAGCAACATCGAGGTGCTGGAGCAGGCCGACGGCCTGTGCAAGGTGCGCTTCAACTGGCACACCCTGAGCTTTCGCTACAAGACCGTCGACAGCTACTTCGGCACCAGCTTCTACACCCTTGACGTACGGGGCGAGAACCCGTTGATCAAAGCCAAGAAAGTCATCCTGAAGAACGATTACGTTCGTCAGGTCGTCGATGTCTACCACCTCTGAGGCGACTGCCATGACTCACCAAATCGCACTCAATTTCGAAGACGGGGTGACCCGTTTCGTCGTCGCCAACGCTGGCGAAACCCTGGCCGATGCCGCCTACCGCCAAGGCATCAACATTCCCCTGGACTGCCGCGACGGCGCCTGCGGCACCTGCAAGTGTTTTGCCGAAGCCGGGCGTTACGACCTCGGCGAGGAATACATCGACGATGCGCTGACCGCGGATGAAGCCGAGCAGGGCTTCGTGCTGACCTGCCAGATGCGCGCCTTGAGCGACTGCGTGGTGCGGGTGCCGGCGTCGTCGCAAGTCTGCCGCACCGCCCAGGCCACCTTCGACGCCACCATCAGCGCGGTGCGCCAGCTGTCCGACAGCACCATCGCCCTGTCGATCAAGGGCGAGGCTCTGAGCAAGCTGGCGTTTCTGCCGGGGCAGTACGTCAACCTCGGCGTGCCCGGCAGCGAGCAGACCCGCGCCTATTCCTTCAGCTCGCTGCAGCGCGACGGCGAGGTCAGCTTCCTGATCCGCAACGTGCCGGGCGGCCTGATGAGCAGCTTCCTCACCGGCTTGGCGAAAGCCGGCGATCACATGAGCCTGGCCGGCCCATTGGGCAGCTTCTACCTGCGGGATATTCGCCGGCCGCTGTTGCTGCTGGCCGGTGGCACCGGGCTGGCGCCGTTCACCGCGATGCTGGAGAAAATCGCCGAGAAAGGCAGCGAGCATCCGTTGCACCTGATCTACGGGGTGACTCACGATTTCGACCTGGTGGAAATCGACCGCTTGGAAGCCTTCGCCGCGCGCATTCCCAATTTCAGCTTCAGCACCTGCGTGGCCAACCCCGAGAGCCGCCACCCGCTCAAGGGTTACGTGACCCAGCATATCGAGCCCAAGCACCTGAACGATGGCGATGTGGATGTGTACCTGTGCGGCCCGCCGCCGATGGTCGAGGCGGTCAGCCAGTTCATCCGCGAGCAGGGCATTACCCCGGCCAATTTCTACTACGAAAAATTCGCCGCCAGCGCGGCCTGAAACCCACCCCAATTCTGTAGGAGCGAAGCTTGCTCGCGATCAGCCGACAGGCTGAAAGGTCAGCGCTGCACGCACTATCGCTATCGCGGGCAAGCCTCGCTCCTACAGAAGAAGGGACGGTGGTGCATCGAGCCTATTGGCATGAGGTTTTGAGATGAGCAGATTCGAGGAAAAAGTCGCCCTGGTCACCGGGGCGGCGCAGGGCATCGGCCGGCGGGTTGCCGAGCGTCTGGCCGAGGAGGGGGCGCGACTGGTGCTGGTGGACCGCTCCGAGCTGGTGTTCGAGTTGCAGGCCGAGCTGGCCCCCAGGTTCGAGGTGCTGGCGCTGACCGCCGACCTCGAGCGGTACGCCGAATGCAGCCGGGTGATGGCCGCCGCCGTCGAGCGTTTCGGGCGCCTCGACGTGCTGGTCAACAACGTCGGCGGCACCATCTGGGCCAAGCCGTTCGAGCACTATGAAGTGCAGCAGATCGAAGCCGAAGTGCGCCGCTCGCTGTTCCCTACCCTGTGGTGCTGCCACGCGGCGCTGCCCTACATGCTGGAGCAAGGCAGCGGCGCCATCGTCAACGTGTCGTCCATCGCCACCCGCAGCATCAACCGCGTGCCCTATGGCGCGGCCAAGGGCGGGGTGAATGCCCTGACCGCCTGCCTGGCGTTCGAGACCGCCGGGCGCGGGGTGCGGGTCAATGCCACCGCTCCCGGCGGCACCGAAGCGCCGCCACGGCGCATTCCACGCAACAGCGCCGAGCAGAGCGCCGAGGAAAAGGTCTGGTACCAGCAGATCGTCGACCAGACCCTCGACAGCACCCTGATGAAACGCTACGGCACCATCGACGAGCAGGCCGCAGCGATCCTGTTCCTGGCCTCCGACGAGGCGTCCTACATCACCGGCATGGTCATGCCGGTAGGCGGTGGCGACCAGGGCTGAAGTCTCAGGCGTCATCGAAAACCGCACCCAACTGTAGGAGCGAGGCTTGCCCGCGATCGGAGCGCCGCGGTGTGTCAGGCCGGACGCCATCGCGAGCAAGCTTCGCTCCTACAGAAGAGCTGCGCAAACGCACATCCGGTTTCTCATAAAACAACAACAAGAGTCAGATGCCATGCGAAACATAGACAGCAATCAATTGATCGACGGGGCACGCTTCAATGCCTTTCACTGGCGCGTGCTGTTCTGGTGCGCGCTGATCATCATCTTCGACGGCTACGACCTGGTGATCTACGGTGTGGTACTGCCGGTGCTGATGCAGGAGTGGGGCCTGAGCCCGCTGCAGGCCGGGGCACTGGGCAGTTACGCGCTGTTCGGCATGATGTTCGGCGCGCTGTTTTTCGGCTCGCTGTCGGAGCGTATCGGCTGCAAGAAAGTCATCGCCATCTGCGTGGTGCTGTTCAGCGGCTTCACCCTGCTCAACGGGTTCACCACCACGCCCACCCAGTTCGGCATCTGCCGCTTTATCGCCGGCCTCGGCATCGGCGGGGTGATGCCCAACGTGGTGGCGCTGATGAACGAATATGCGCCGAAGAAAATCCGCAGCACCCTGGTGGCGATCATGCTCAGCGGCTACTCGGTGGGCGGCACCCTGTCCGCCGGCCTGGGCATCCTGCTGCTGCCGAGTTTCGGCTGGCAGGCGGTGTTCTATGTGGCGGCGATCCCGCTGGTGCTGCTGCCGCTGATTCTCAAGTTCCTGCCCGAATCCCTGGGCTTCCTGCTGCGCCAGGGCCGGGAAGACGAGGCGCGCCAGGTGCTGCAATGGGTCGAGCCGGGCTTCGTGCCGCAACCCGGCGACCAGTTCGCCAAGGCCAACCTCAAGAGCGCCGGCGCGCCGGTGGTGCAGCTGTTCCGCGAAGGCCGGGCGCTGAGCACCTTGATGCTCTGGGTCGTATTCTTCTGCTGCCTGCTGATGGTCTACGCGCTCAACTCCTGGCTGCCCAAGCTGATGGCCAGCGCCGGTTACAGCCTGGGCTCGAGCCTGATGTTCCTGCTGGTGCTGAACCTCGGCGCGATCTTCGGCGCCGTGGGCGGCGGCTGGATCGGCGATCGCCTGAAACTGCAAAAGGTCCTGGTGGCTTTTTTTGTCGTGGCCGCGGTGTCCATCAGCCTGCTTGGCTTCAAGAGTCCGCACGGGCTGCTGTACGCACTGATCGCGATTGCCGGGGCGACCACCATCGGCACGCAGATCCTGGCCTTTGCCTGCGTCGCCCAGTTCTATCCGGTGACGATCCGTTCCACCGGCATTGGCTGGGCCTCGGGGATCGGCCGCAGCGGGGCCATAGTCGGGCCGCTGTTGGGCGGTGCCTTGGTGAGCATCGAGCTGCCGCTGCACTATAACTTCATGGCCTTCGCCATTCCGGGGGCAGTGGCGGCGCTGGCGATGTGTTTCGTCTACCAGCGGCCGGCCAAGGCGCTGCCGGTCAGCCAGGCCAGCGCACCATCGCTGTAGCGATGCCATGACCGGCGCGGGCGCCCAGGTGCCTGCGCCGGCGGTTCAGCCATGCCATGCCTCAGGGCTTTGGAGCTTGCATGCGGCAGTTGATCAAGGACTTTTCGTTGTCGGCGCTGGTGGCCGGGTTTATCGCCACGCTGATTTCCTATGCCGGGCCGCTGGTGATTATCTTCCAGGCGGCCAAGGCCGCGGGCCTGCCCCAGGAAGTGTTGTCGTCCTGGGTCTGGGCGATTTCCATCGGCAGCGGGGTGCTGGGCATCCTCCTCAGCCTGCGCTTCAAGGTGCCGGTGGTCATCGCCTGGTCGGCGCCGGGCTCGGCGCTGCTGGTGGCCTTGCTGCCGGGCATTGGCCTCAACGAGGCGGTGGGTGCCTACCTGGTGGCCAGCGCGCTGATCCTGCTGATCGGCCTGTGCGGCATCTTCGACAAGATCATCGGCCGGCTGCCGGCGGCGATTTCCGCGGCGATGCTGGCGGGCATCCTGTTCAGTTTCGGTACCGGGCTGTTCCGCTCGATCCAGGACAAACCGCTGCTGGTCGGGGCGATGTTCCTCAGCTACCTGCTGTGCAAGCGCCTGTCGCCGCGTTATGCGGTATTGGCCGTGCTGCTGGTGGGCTGCGCCATCTCCCTGACAATGGGCGATATCGACCGCTCGGCACTGGTGATCGGCCTGGCCACGCCGCACTGGATCAGCCCCGCGTTCAGCTGGAACAGCGTGCTCAACGTCGCGCTGCCGTTGGTGGTGGTGGCTTTGACCGGGCAATTCGTGCCGGGCATCGCCGTGCTGCGCAACGACGGCTACAACACCCCGGCCAGCCCGATCCTCGCCAGCAGCGCCTTCACCAGCCTGCTGCTGGCGCCGTTCGGCTGCCACGGGTTGAACCTGGCGGCGATCACCGCGGCCATCTGCACCGGCCGCGAAGCCCACGAAGACCCGGGCAAACGCTATGTGGCCGGGGTCATGGGCGGGCTGTTCTACCTGCTGCTGGGGATCTTCGGCGCGACCCTGGTTTCGCTGTTCAGCGCCTTTCCCCGGGCATTGATCGCGGCCCTGGCCGGGCTCGCGCTGTTCGCCGCCATTGGCGGCGCCCTGAGCAGCGCCATGGCCGTACCGCGGGATCGCGAAGCAGCGCTGATCACTTTCCTGGTGACGGCCTCGGGCATGTCGCTGTTCGGCCTGTCGGCGGCTTTCTGGGGGCTGCTGTTTGGCCTGCTGGCCCATGGGGTGCTGACCTTGCGTCGCCCGCAAGCCTTGCCTGCGGCGGGGGACGCACCGGCCCAGGCGCGTAACTGACAGCGCTGCGGCGCCCGCCCTGTATCAAAACCCTTGCACAGGCGAATCCTCCCGGCACGGCCTGTGCTTGCGGGCCTGCCGTTCGCTGCTGGTGAAATAAACGCGTGAATCCCCGGAAACCTGTGGATTTTTCGATACAACCCTTACCCATTCTTTACCTTCATGCGCTGCTCAATGTCGCGCAAACGCTGTCTGAAACGGCGAGAAACTTGTGGTTCTCGTCCTGAAAGAGAGTGAAGTGATGATGTTGAGTCGAGTTGCAAAAGTGGCGGTGGTGATCGCCTTGTTGTCGTCCCTGTCGGGCTGCTGGATGTTCTTCCCGCCGGGTGGTGGCGGTGGTGGTCATGGCGGCGGTGGCGGTGGCGGCCAGCATGGCGGTTTTGGCGGAGGTCCTGGTGGCGGCGGCCCACGCTGACCGCGACTGACCCGATTCTGTAGGAGCCAGGCTTGCCGGCGATCGAGGCGACGCGGTGTGTCAGGCCGGACGCCATCGCGGGCAAGCCTCGCTCCTACAGGGACTGTGGTGGTTGCAGATACCGCGGCGCCGACAAGCAAGCGGCTGGTCGGATGCGTTGTTGCAAACCCCTTCTTGAGCCTGGGGCACAAACCCCAGCACCTATACTCAATCCAGGCATGGTCGTGTAGTACCCGGTTGAAGCCTGCCCCGTCGTGAGCGGGTGGCCGTGGTCGACGCTGTGCGAGGGTTGCCATCTTGTACCTGCGTGCGCTGATCGTCGTGATGCTGCTGGTGCTGGCCGGGTGCGCCGTGACCCAGCGCGTCCGCGAGGTGGTAGCGCCGGTGGCGGTGGTGCCGGCCAGCACCTGGCGCCAGGTGGACCGGGAAATCGCCGAGGCTTCGCAAGAGGCGGTGATCCAGGTCAAGGTCTTTGCCCGCGGCTCCATGGAGCACTGGCGGGTACGGGTCTACGCGGTCACCGAAGAAACCTTCATCCCCTGGTTCAGCAGTTACTGGACCCAGGAATGGATGGCCATGAAAGTCAGTTGGTACAGCCTCACCGCCGGCGACGAGAAGGACGCGGCGGCGACGCGGCTGGCGGCCTACCTCAAGGAACAGTACCAGGAACAGGTGCTGGCTCCGGTGGCGGTGGAAATCGACCCGGATGCGATTCTCAACCAGGCCACGGAGTTCTATATCGAGCTGCTGGACAAGCAGGTGCAGGTGATCGCCCAGCGTTATCGGTTGCCGGCCAAGCAGCTCGACCAACGGCTCAATGGCATCCAGGCGATTCGCCTGGGGCCGCCGCCGGCGCGCGATGCGTCGATGTACCAGGTGCTGCACGCCAAGCCCTTGACCACGCTGCCGGCCTACTCGGCGCTGTACCAGCAGATCCATGGCGCCCCCGCGGGCACCGGCGAGGTGTCGTCGGAGGCCGGGATCGTCTCGGTGGCCAAACAGGCCAGCGAAAAATTCGAAGCGCAGATGGCCGGTCGTGGCATTGCCGGCGCCGCGTCGGCGGTGGCCGGCAAGGTCGCCGGTGCGGTGATCTCCCTGGGGGCGGCGGGGTTTCGCGCGATCGCCCATGAGAGCGACCGGGCCGAGACCGAGGCGCAGATTCGCCAGAGCCTGGGCAAGGCGTTCGACCAGGCCTGGTTCAAGCTGATGAACAACACCGGCAACGGGGTGATGGCCGGGGTGTATTACCTGGCCGGGCAGATCGAGGGCGAGCTGGGCAAAAGCGCGGTACCTAACCCTCCGCTGGAGACCGTGCCGGGCAGCGTGCATCCGCCTGCCACGCCAGGCCTGAGCGCCCCGGAAACCGGCTGGCACCCGGAGCCATGAGGTCCGTTGGTCGGCGCCCTGGTTTTTTTCGCGCCGGCCTGTCGATTGTCGGCGATGCGGATCGACCAGTTCCCAGAAGCCGCGACCGATACCCAGGTCGGGCCTTGATGTCCAACCCCAATCAGCAGGAGCAGGATCATGTCTTATGTCGATGGTTGTGTACTGGCGGTGCCCACCGCCAACCTTGAAGCCTTCAAGCAGCATGCGCAGACCGCGGCGAAGGTGTTCAAGGGCTACGGTGCCCTGAGTGTGGTCGATTGCTGGGGCGACGATGTGCCCGAGGGCAAGCTGACCTCGTTCCCCATGGCGGTCAAGCTCAAGGCGGATGAGACGGTGGTGTTCAGCTGGATCATCTGGCCGTCCCGCGAAATCCGCGACGCGGGCATGCAAAAAGCCATGGAAGACCCGCGGCTCCAGCCTGACGCCTGCCCGATGCCGTTCGACGGCCAGCGCATGATTTATGGCGGGTTCAAGATGCTGGTGAATGCCTGAGGGGTTACCAGCGAAACATCGGTAGCGGCCGCAGCGGGGTGCGCAGGAACTGGCGGGCCGAGGCGCGTGCCAGCATCCAGTGAAAACCCTGGTCGGGGTAGCGGGCCTGGACCTCGCGGATGAACGGGCGCGGCAGGCCGAAGCTGAGCAGGCCCAGGGACACGTCGATCATGTCGGCCTGCCGGAAGGGTTCGACGCTCGCGGCGTGGGCCCGGCGATAGGGGCGCAGTTTGTGATGCTCATCGATCAGCGCGCTGACCTGCTCAGCCAGCGGCGACTCGCCGCGCTCGGCTAGAAAGGCCCGGGCCAGTTGGATCGACGGCGCCAGGTAGTCGAGGGTGCCGTGGGTCCAGATACCCAGGTCATGAAAGGCCGCGGCCACCTGCACCGCCGTGCATGGCGGCCGGTCCTGGGGGTTGAGCGCGGTGTAGAAGCTCAGCACCCGATACACATGATTGCGATAGCCGGGCAGGTCCTTGCCGATCACGGCTGCGTAAGAGGCGAGGATCTGCTCGGTGAGCGGGCATTCGAGAACGACGTCCATGTGGCTCTGCTCTGGAGTGGGGAGCGCGACAGTATAAAGGCCGGTGAGGGGCTTGAGGGATTGCATGCGGGAACCAGCTGGTTGGCGATGCGGGCGCTGTAGCCTGTCAGGCAGGACGCCATCGCCAGCAAGCGGGTTTCAGCAGATGGGTGATGTCTGTGGTTAACGCGGCCAGTTTGCTGGCGATCAAGAGTCAGGAGAGAGTTTATGAGTATCGAGTTGAGTGCGTTTCGTTGGGTACCGCCCTTTGCCCGGGGCTATGTGCGCGATCTGCGGGTGCGCTGGGCGCTGGAGGAGGCCGGGTTGCCTTATGAGGTCCGGTTGATCGACCCAGAAATCCAGGCCAGCGACAGCTACCGGCGCTGGCAGCCGTTCGGCCAGGTGCCGGCCTACCGCGACGGTCGGGTCGAGATGTTCGAGTCCGGGGCGATCGTGCTGCATATCGCCCGGCAGTCCGAGGTGCTGGCGCCGGTGGATGAGGCCGGGCGGGCGCGGGTCGAGACCTGGGTGCTGGCGGCGCTGAACACTATCGAGCCTTCCGCCCAGAACTTCGCCGGCCTCGAGGTGGCGTATGGGGCGCAGACGCCGGGCAAGGAGCAGGAAAGCCTCGACCGGCGCCTGGAGGCGCTCGCTGCCTGGCTGGGGCAACGGGAGTACCTCGAACAGCGTTTCAGTGCCGGCGACCTGATGATGACCACTGTATTGCGGGAACTGGTGGCCTGCGGCGCCCTGGCGCATTACCCGACGCTGGACGCCTACCGCCTGCGCTGCGAGGCCCGCCCGGCATTTGCCAGGGCCCTGGAAGGGCAGTTGCAGCCGTTCCGCGAGCACCCCGCGGGCTGATTCAAGCGCAATGAAAACAGGGCGGACCAGATGCTGGCCCGCCCTTTTTTATTGCGCCGTTCGCTGGCGATATTCGGTGGTGGTCATGCCGGCGTAGCCCCAGTTATCGATGTCGACTTCCTCGATGACGATATGGGTCAGTTCCGGGGCCTTGTTCAGCACCCGTTGTAGGGTTTCGGTGATCTCGCGGATGACCTGGGCTTTCTGTTCGCGGGTCACGCCGTCACGGGTGATGCGCAGGTTGACGAAGGGCATGGCTGTACTCCTGAGGACGAGGGGTGGTTTGCAAGAGACGGGAGGCACTCAGGCCTCCCGCCGGGTTTACCATTTGCCGCTGCTCATGCCGCCGTCCACCGGCAGCACCACGCCGGTGGTGAAGTCGGCGCCGGACAGGTAGAGCACCGCGTCGGCGATTTCCTCGATGCGTCCCAGCCGCCCGGCCGGTTGCAGGCCGTCGAGGAAGGCGCGGTGCGCCGGGTCGTGCATCGGCGTGTCGATGATCCCCGGGGCCACCGCGTTGACCTGGATGTTGAACGGCGACAGCTCCAGGGCCAGGGCGCGGGTCATCTGGTTCACGCCGCCCTTGATCAGCACCGGCAAGGCCGCCGGGACCGCCAGGTTCGGTTGCAGCGCGACACTGGCGCTGATGTTGATGATGTGGCCCTGGCGCCGCTCGATCATGTGCCGCGCCGCAGCTTGGGAGGCATAGACCACGCCCTTGAGGTTGGTCTCCAGCAGGCTTTCCAGCTCCTCGGGGCTGTAGTCGATAAATGGCTTGGGCAGGAAGAAGCCGGCGTTGTTGACCAGCACATCGACCTGGCCGAAACGGGCGACGGCGCGTTCGACCAGTTGCGTGGCGGTGGCCGGGTTGGCGATGTCGCCTTCGACCCCGAGAAAGCGCTCGCTATTGCCCAGGGTTTCGGCTGCCGCGGCCAGCCGCTGCGCCGAGCGGGCATTGCCCACCACGTTGTAGCCGCGGGCCAGGTAGGCCTGGGCCAGGCCGAGGCCGATGCCGCTGGAGGCGCCGGTGATGATGACGGTTCTGTTGTGGCTCATGGGGAAGCTCATAGGGATAGTCCTGTTCTGCGGTGAGAGAAGTGCCAGCGCTGTTGGGCAGAACTATATTTGTGTGTCGAATGCTGATAAATAGCGTTACGGGTACTTCACTTGATACATGGTGTAATCAATGAGTCGGCAATTCGACGATGTGCTGCTGGGCAGCATCGAGCTGTTCTGCATGGCGGCGGAGATCGGCAGCTTTACCGGCGCGGCGCTGGCGGCCGGGGTCACGCCGGCGGCGGTCAGCCGCTCGGTGTCGCGCCTGGAAGAGCGGCTCGGCGTACGGCTGTTCGTGCGCACCACCCGCAGCATCCGCCTGACCGACGGCGGGCGTGACTATCACCAGCAATGCCGCAGCGCGCTGAACCAGATGCTCGAAGCCGAGCGCCAGTTGACCGGGCAGCAGCTGGCGCCTTCCGGCACCTTGCGCATCAGCCTGCCGACCACCTACGGCCATCTGCGGATCTTGCCACTGCTGCCGGAATTTCGCCGGCGCTATCCGCAGATGCGGGTGGAGGTCAACCTGAGCAACCGCAATATCGATTTCGTCGAAGGGGGCTACGACATGGCGATCCGGGTGCGCGCGCAGCCGGATTCCGGGCTGGTCGCGCGGTTGCTGGAAGACGCCGAACTGGTGGTGTTCGCCGCCCCGGATTACCTGGCGCGGGCCGGCACCCCGCAGCGGCTCGACGACCTGGCGCAGCACGAGTGCATCCAGTTCGAGCTGCCCAGCAGCGGCCGGCGCATCGCCTGGCTGTTCAACGGCCCCGACGGCCCCTGCGAAGTGCTCGCCGAGGGGGCCTACGTGTGCTCCGAGGACCTGCTGGGAGGCGTGACCCTGGCCAGGCATGGCGCCGGCCTGTTCCAGACTTACCGTTTCATGGTCGAGCGCGAGCTGGCCGAGGGTTCCCTGGTGGAGGTGCTGCAACCATACGGCGGTCGCACCCGGCCCTTCAGCCTGCTGTATCCCCACAGCCGGCATGTGCCGTTGCGCCTGCGGGCCTTTATCGATTTCCTGCTGGAGAAGCAGCCGGGTTGGAAGACCTGAAGCGGGGATGGGCAGCCCGGGATGGATTGGTTAGTATGGCGACCGGGCTTCCTGGGCGCCCACCTCGCGAAAGCGCAAGCACCTTCAATTCCCGCAAGCACCACGCTTGCATACCCCCTCCGGGCCAATAGCGAGCAGGCCGATTCTCTTGGAGTTGGTATGCCTATCCAGAAATCCGTTCCCCGTTCACCCGCCAGTCAGGCCGCCAGCCTGGTACTGCGCGAAGCCAAGCGCCTGCATCGCACTGCAACCAGCGGTTCGTTGGCCAGCGCCTTGCCGATCCTGCGGCGCTTGCTGGCGAGCAACAGTTTGCCTGGCCTGTCGTTGCCCGAGCTGTATCGGCAGCGCGACAAGGTGCAGCGCAAACACCTGTTGCGCACCCTGGCCAGCGAAGCCGGTTTTGCCCATTGGGAGAGCTATCGCCAGGTCCTCGACGAGCTGGCGCCCGAGCAGTTGCAGCACTTCGAGCTGGTCTACCGCCAGGCGGGCCATCTCAACTGCTGGTTCTCGTCGCCGGACGAGGCTCGGCAGTACGTGGCCCATCATGGCGGCCGGCTGTTGTGCGTAGGGCAACAGGCGGTGGTGCTGGTGGATCTGCCGGCGGCGTAAGGCGCTATCCATCGTTGTACAGAAGCACGGCACCCGGGATCTCCCCGGGTGCCGTTTTTATTGGCATGCAACATCTGAATCAACAACACACATCTGTAGGAGCG
>NZ_JBQENK010000005.1:189346-253045 GCF_052044735.1 Pseudomonas sp. 22526 | reverse complement strand
CAAGCTTCGCTCCTACAGGACTGTGTTTTTATTTGCGGGCTTCGAGAATCAGGTTGAACGGCGTTTCCGCGGCCCGGCGGAACTGGCTGAAACCGGCTTCGCTGAAGACCTTGCGCAGGCGCGCTTCGCCGGCCTGGGCACCGAGGCCCAGGCCAACTTCCTGGGACAACGAGTTGGGCGTGCAGATAAAGGTCGACGCGGCATAGAACAGCCGGCCGACCGGGGTGATGTTCTGGTCCAGTCGATCGTTGGCGAACGGCTCGACCAGCAGCACGCTGCCGTCGTCTTTCAGCGACTGGAAGGCATGCCGCGCGGCGCCCACCGGGTCGCCCATGTCGTGCAGGCAGTCGAAGTAACAGATCAGGTCATAGCCGTGGTCGGGAAAGGTCTTGGCGCTGGCCTGGGCGAAGTGCACATTGTTGGTCACGCCGGCTTCCTCGGCCCGTTGCGTCGCGGTGGCGATGGATGGCTGGTGGTAGTCGAAGCCGAAAAACTGCGAGGCGGGAAAGGCCTGGGCCATGATCACCGTCGAGGCGCCATGCCCGCAGCCGACGTCCGCCACCTTGGCCCCGGCCTGCAGTTTCTCCACCACGCCGTCCAGGGCCGGCAGCCACTCGGCCACCAGGTGCGCCCGATAGCCGGGGCGGAAGAAGCGCTCGGTGCCGCTGAACATGCAGGGGTGGTGATCGCCCCAGGCCAGGGCGCCGTCGCCACGCATCGCCGCCAGCAGTTTGTCCTTGTCGTGAAACAGCGCAGAGACCACTACGGCGCCACCGGCCACGTACACCGGCGAATCCTCGATGGCCAGCGCCTGGGCCTGTTCTTCCGGCAGGCGGAACTGGCCGTCGAGGTGTTCCATGTAGCCGGACGCGGCATGGGCGCTCAGCCATTCGCGCAGCAGCCGCGCATTGCAGCCGGTCTTGGCGGCCAGCGCTTCGGGGCTGATGAAGCGACTGTCGGCCATGGCCCGGTACAGGCCCAGTTCTTCGCCGAGAATCATAT
The DNA here is from genome assembly GCF_052044735.1 of Pseudomonas sp. 22526. Lineage (NCBI taxonomy): Bacteria > Pseudomonadati > Pseudomonadota > Gammaproteobacteria > Pseudomonadales > Pseudomonadaceae > Pseudomonas > Pseudomonas sp. 22526. Next base: position 252,043 of record NZ_JBQENK010000005.1, on the reverse strand, counting down.
TGGCGAGCATCGCCGCGCCGCCCATGTCTGACACCAGTTTGCCCATGAAATCGTTGAGCTTGGCTTCGTCCATAGCCTTGTCCTCCGCTGTGAAGGGCACTGCCGCAGATGGCCCGGCAGTGGCCGGATGGAGATACGCGGCGCACGCGGGGAGGCCATGTCCCGGCGGCGCCGAAGGAGTGGGCCTGACAGGGCAGGCCCGTGCTCTGACGAGCTGACGCACGGGCGCCTCCAGCGTGGGACGGGTGCGTGTATACCGTTCAGGAACATCAGGGTAGCCATCGGGGCTGGGCGCCGAACACGTGACGGCAGGCGAGGCTGCGCGCGGGTTTCCGGGAGCGCCCGGAGGAAGCGATTCCTGGCCGGTAGATGAGTCAGTCTAGTTCGCTGGCAGGGGCGTCGCGGGGTTGGCCGATGAGGGGGCAGGGCACCGATGACGGCGCCCTTGGGCAATGTCGGTCAGGCCTTCAAGGCGTGCCGAACATCGCGGTCCAGTAGATGCCGGCATCGCTTTTCGGGTCGACCGCATAGGACGCGCCCAGCTCGCGATACTGCGGGTTCATCAGGTTGGCGCAATGGCCGGGGCTGGCCAGCCAGCCATCGACCACCTTGCGCACGCTGTCCTGGCCGGCGGCGATGTTCTCGCCGATCTGCTGGCCGGCATAACCCGCCAGTTCGGCGCGGTCGCCGGGGGTACGGCCGTCGCGGTCCTTGTGATCGAAGAAGTTGTGGTTGGCCATGTCCCGGGTATGGTCCTGGGCCGCGCTGGCCAGGGTGGCGTTCCAGGCCAGCGGGGTGGCGGCGGCGAAGATCTGGTTGCCGCACTGGCGCGGCTGCGCGCGGGCGCTGTTGAGGCTTTCCAGGAGCTTCTGGCCTTCCGCCTGCCAGTCGCCGAGGCGCGCGGTCAGCAGCGGCCGGGCGAGGACGATGCGCCAGTCCTGGCCGGTGCGGCTGACGCCGATATCGACGAACTGCGGGTCCAGCACCACCTGGCAGAAACTTTCCTGCACCGCCTTCATGGCCGCCTGGGCATTGCGCGGCCCGGACAGGCTGATGGCCTGCACATTGACCATCGGGTAGGCGCTGCTGGCCAGGGCTTGCTGCAGGTTGCCGATGCTGTTGGCGGGCAGCACCAGGCGCGGGTCGGCGGCCAGTGGCGGCAGCTCCTGGGACACCTGGCCGGCGCAGCGCTGGACCTGGCTGCGGTAGCTATTGATCGAGGTCACCAGTTGCGTCTCGTCGCTCGCCACGGCGGTGGTGGCGAACGCCAGGCTCATCGACAACAGGGGGAGCGACAACAGGGTCAGTGGCAGAGCGGAGGATAGGCAGCGCATGGAGGTCTCCCTTGAGCGAATTGCGCCCATGATGCGCGATTTCGCCCCGGTCGGCGCAATGTCTTTTTGCAGAAAACGGGCGCCGTTATCCGCCCTCCCTGTTGCCGGCGCGGCGCCGGTTACGGCTGGCCGGCGGCGAACTACACTCAACTCCAGTCGCCGCCAACCTGCGGGCTGGCGGCGACTTTCCCGTGCCCGGATCGGGCCTTTGGCGAAGGTGCACACATGCGCCCGACAGCGATTGCCGGCGGTCTTCTGATCCTCCTGTGCGGGGGGCTGGCGATGGCCGCGGGGGAAAAGGCGGACCCCGAAGTGGCGCAGGACAAGGCCCAGGTCCTGGAACAGAAAGCTGCGGACCAGCAGCAGGCGCCACGCAGCAAGACCCTGACTCCCGGCGAAGCCCAGGTCGTGGACCCGGCCGGCGCCGCGCCGCTGGACGACGCCATCACCTGCCTGGCGCGCTCCATCTACTGGGAAGCCAAGGGCGGGGCCGCCGCCGACATGGAAGCCGTGGCCAGCGTGGTGCTCAACCGGCTCGGTCATGAGGGGTTTCCCGATACGGTGTGCGCGGTGGTCAAGCAGGGTTCGGAGCAGCGTGCCTGCCAGTTTTCCTGGTGGTGCGACGGGCGTCCGGATCAGGTGCAGGAAGACGAACCCTACATCGCGGCCAAGGAAATCGCGCGCAAGGCGCTCAACCAGCAACTCCGGGACCGCACCCACGGCGCCCTGTATTTCCACGACCGGCGTGTGAGCCCCGATTGGGCCAGGCAATACCGCAAGACCGCCGAGACCGGCAAGTTCCTGTTCTACAAGCCGCCAGGCGACAGCGCCCGTTAGCCCGGTTTACCCAGGCCATCTGTAGGAGCGAGNCGCTATCGCGAGCAAGCTCGCTCCTACAGGGACTGCGTCAAATACGCGGGCGGAGTATCATGCCCGGCCCGCCGCCGACGCCTGCTGCCCAGGCATGCCTCAACCTTTGGAGCCCTCCGCGCAATGCCCACCATCAGTCACTTTCAGACCCCGTGCCCGGAGGCCATCAACAGCCAGATCCTGCAGATGGTGGTCGACTACCTGACCGACATCAGCGCGGTAGCGATCCCGCCCAGCAACCTGCTGTACAACATCTACCAGTACGCCATCGGCTACGAAGTGCATCTGTATCTGCAGGCCCTGGACGGCTCCCGGGGCATCGCCGTGGAACTGCTGGTGGCCACTGACGATGACGACCCGGAACAGGTGCTGGGCTTTGTGCTGTACCTGCCGGTCAAGGACGATCCCGAGGCGTGCGGCGTGGCCTATATGGCGGTGCGGGCCAGCCATCGCCGGCAGGGGATCGCGCGGGCGCTGCTGGCGCAGATGCGCGAGCGCTACCCCCATGCCGAACTGACCTGCGCGGCGGGCAAGGTGGCCTGGTTCGAAGCGCTGGGCTTCCAGGTGCTGGGCGTGCGCGGTCCGCAGGTGCTGATGAACACCCGCGATCAGGCTACCGATGGCTTGATGGGCCTGCTGGACACGGCGCCTATCTATCGCTCGCTGGAGGTGCGGCAGATTCACAGCTACCTGCTGCAAAAGCATGGCAAGCGGGCGATGCTCGATGCCGAGAAACAGCGTGACCGCCACCTGGACCAGATGACCCGCAACGCCCAGGCGCTGGTCCGCGAACGCCTGGGGCAGGGCTGAGGTCGCTCGCTTTCACCTGTCGGGTTTCAGCCGCCAGACCCCTGGTATCGGGCGGTCTGGCTGCTGGTACTGGTCGGCGGCCATGATCGACGGCGCCAGGGAAATCCCCGTGAGCAGGCAGATGGCCGTGAGCGGCACCCTCTGCTTCTGGAAGGCGTTGGCCAGGTCCAGGGCGGCTTCCTTGACGTCGAGGCCGAACTCCTTGATCACCTCGCTCTGATCGAACAGGAATCCGTAGGCCAGCAGTTCCGGGGTGCGCGATTCGTCCTTGGGCACTATGACGATTTTCCAGAAGCGGGTCGGGTAGCGCACCGGGCCCTTGCCGAAGTCCTGTTCCAGGCAGGAGGTCTGGTCCAGTACCGGGCCGGCGAAGATGATTGCCTGGCCGCCGCCCGCTTCGATCTGTTCGGCCAGCTCGTTTTCGAAGTAACCCCAGACCCCTTTGCGATTGCGGTATTCGGCACCGTCGGGCGATTCCTGGTTGAACAGCTCGTGCTGCGGCGTGCAGTTGGTCCAGTGGTAGGTGTCGGCGTTGGCGTACTCGGTATCGAGCCCCGGCTGCCCCCAGCAGCTGTCTTCGCGGCGCACGACATGGCCGCGATCGAAGTTGCCGGCCGGCCCGTAGATATCGCCGTTGGTGAGCTGGTAGCGGCTCGGCACCCGGCGGTCGAGGCGCCAGCTTTCGCCACCGTACTTCTTGCGCGCGCGGGTATCGCCACGGACCTCGGGCCGGTAGTCGACATTGCAGGCGGTCCACATCGGCATGCGGTAATCCTTGTTCATCACCAGCGAATAGTGGTGGTAGGGCAGGGCCAGCGGCGCCTGGTCATCCAGGCCGGCAAGCCGCACCGGCGGTACGTTGCGGGCCGAGGCGAGGTGTTCGCGGTAGTCGCCGACCCGGTAGAGCTGGGGCAGCCGCGCGCCCTCGATTGCGGGCGGCGGGACGGGCACCCCGAGAAAGTCCGGGTCGTAGCCTTTGCGGGTGGCGTAGTCGAGGTCGAAGGTCAGGGTCCTTTCCAGCGCCGCGGCTGCCGGGGCCGGCGCGGCGGGCACCGGCTCGGCGGGCGCCAGGTTGAGGATGGGCATGACGCTGGCCGGGTTGTCCGCGGCGTGGCTGACGATGTTGATGGTGGTGGGGCCGGAGATATGAAAGATGTTCTGCGACATATCGGGCGCTCCTGGGCGGTGTGGCGCAGCGGGCAGGGTTTCGTTGACGCTGAGCGCGGCCAGCGGGTCGGGGGTCAGCTCCATGAGCTGGGCCAGCAGCTCGGCCGGCTTGCCGCTCAGTTGCAGGGCCTTGAGCGCGCTGACGATGCTGCTGACCCGGGTGCCCTCGTTGGCCACCCAGTCCACCGTGCTTTCCTCGTCGCCTTCGGGGTTCCAGATGCTGTGGTCGGTCTTGAGAATGTTGCCGGCTTCGTCGGTCCGCGGAATGCCGCAGTGGTGCAGGGCGATCAGCTCCCAGTTGTCGCTGAACACCGGGGAGCCGGAGGCGCCTTCGGCGGTGTCGGTTTCGTAGTGCAGGAACCCCTGGTCGAGAATGTCCAGCAGGCGGTTATGGGTGGTGGCGTATTGGCGCGGGCCGCCCTCGGGGTGCTGGATGATGTTCATCGGGCGGCCGCGCAGGGTCTTGCCGGTGGCCTCGATCAGGCGGATGCAGCCGTAGTCCGCCAGCGCTTCGCCGCGGCTGCCTTGCGGCGAGATGGCCACCAGGCAGAAGTCCAGCGCCTCGTCGGCGAAGTAGAACTGATCTGGCAGCAGGTTGAAGTAGCTGCCTTCGTTGATCCCGCGCTCCAGCCTTTCGTAGAGAAAGTTGGCGGCGCAGTCCACCGCGTCCACATCCCTGGGAAACACATGCTGGTTGGTCAGCAGCAGGTTGGGGGACACCAGGAAACCGGTGGCGAAGCCCTCGACCACCGTCCCCGGCTGGGGCGCGTTGACCAGGCGCGCCACCGGCCTTGCCGCCTGGCGGGCGGCTTCGCTGGGGGCGTAGAAGGTCGGGTCCCAGGTGCCGATCCGTCGCTCCAGCCCGGCCCTGACCAGCACGGAGCGGGCATTCTCGCGGGCGATCCACTTGGCCAGCTGTTGCGGCGAGTCGCCGGCGCCTGGGCCCAGCTCGCGAATGCGCGACAGCGATTCGCTGCGGGCAGCGGCTTGCCGGTTCCAGCGTTCGAGGGCCTTGGCCATGTTGCTTCGGCGGGCAGTGGCAACGGCATCTGGCGTCTTGCTCAAGGGCACCTCCTGGCGGGTACGGGATTCCTTTCGGGCTGTCGATTTGAGCGTAGACAACAAGTGCCGCGGCAGACGGCTGGCGACATGCCGGCTCGTCGGATCCGTGGGCGGCATACAGGGTGAAAGGCGGCTCAGCTGACCGGGCGGGAGATACCGGTGGCCAGGCGCATAAGGCCGTCAAAGGCGCGGTCGGAAAGCAGCCTGCGCAAGAAGATCAGCGGTTTGGCCCCGAACCCGACGGCATAGCGGGTCTTAGGTCGGCGGGCGTTGACAGCCCTGGCGATGGTATCGGCGATGACTTGCGGCGGTGACTGATACTTGCGGCTGGTCTCGCCGACCATGGACCGCGCCATGGCTTGCGCCTGGGGAGCGTAGGGCCCACGGCCCGAGGTCTCGACGACTTTCTGCGCCGCGATGTCCGCCCACTCGGTCTTGATGCCGCCCGGCTCGATCACCACCACATCGATACCGAAAGGCTGCACCTCCAGGCGCAGGCAATCGCTGATCGCTTCCAGGGCGAACTTGGTGCCGTGGTACCAGGCGCCCAGCGGCGTGTGCATCTTGCCGCCCATCGAGGTGATGTTGATGATCGTCCCCGAGCGCTGCACGCGCATCTGCGGCAACACCAACTGGATCAAGCGGACGGCGCCGAACACATTGACCTCGAACTGGGCACGGGCTTCGTCGCTCGGCACATCCTCCACCGCGCCGTAGGATCCATAGCCGGCGTTGTTGACCAGCACGTCGATACGCCCCGACCGGGCGAGAATGTCCTGCACGCAGGCCTGCATCGAGGCATCGTCGGTCACGTCCAGGGGCAGCACATGCAGGCCGGCCTGCGCGAGCGGGTGCATGCGCTCGACCCGGCGGGCGGCGGCATACACCGTATAACCCAGGGCTTTCAACTTGAGGGCGGTGGCCTCGCCAATGCCGGAAGAGGCGCCCGTTACCAAGGCAACTTTGCTGTTCATGTCTGTCGATCCTCTGATTGAGAAGGGGCCGGCAAGCCAGCTCGGGCCGCCATCCGTGGGGGGAACTTTAGGGGGATGGCGGCGCCGGCGCTCTAGCGCTTGGCGCCATCGAACTTGCAAACAGCGCCACGGCCATCGAGGGTTTTCCGGGCCGATTGCGCGATGGGCACAGGAGCGCCCTGGCCCGGCAGTTTCAGTTCAGGCGCAGGGCGTGGCGGGCGCGATCGGGGGTCTGCCCGGTCCAGTCGAGGAAGGCGCGGTAAAAGGAGTTCGGGTCTTCGAAACCGAGCAGAAAGGCGATTTCCGTACCGGACAGGGCGGTGTTTTCCAGATAGTGGCGTGCCAGGCTTTCCCGCGTGCCGTTGAGCAGCGCGCGGAAGTTCTCGCCTTCGTCCTCCAGGCGCCGCTGCAAGGTGCGCTTGCTCATGCACAGGCGGGCGGCGACCTCCTCGATGCTGGCCGCATTGCTTGGCAGCAACTCCAGCAGCAGGGCGCGCACCCGTTCGGCGGTCGCCGCCGTGGCATCGAGTTCACTCAGGCGTCGACGCAGGTCGGGCTCGAAGACCCGCCACATCCCTTCGTTGAGGGTCAGGAAGGGGCGCAGGGCATCGACCGCGGCGAAGCGGATGCTCAGGTTGGCGCCGCGTTGCACGGGCACTCCGAAGAAGCTTGCATACTGGCGGGCATGGGCGGCGGGGGGGAGCGCGGGGAGCGTTACACCGAGGGCGTTCACCGGTTCGCGGGTCGCCAGCCGCGCCAGCCGGACAAAGAACGCCAGCTCCGCGACCTGCAGCGAATAGGGGATGTCGCCCCGGGCCAGCAGCCAACGCGGCGAGAGTCTCAGGTCGCCGTTGCCGGCGACCTCGATGTCCAGGCTCATCGGCGCCACCAGTTGCTTGTACTTGGCCAGGCGCTGGACGGCCTGCATCAGATTGGCGCTGCACAGCGCGGCGAACACCGGTGGGTTGAACGACTCCGCCGAGACCGACTCGATGATCCGCAGTGCAAACAGCGGATCCGCGGCCTCGTCCTCGAGGCTTTGCCAGAAGCGCAGGTACTGCGTCGTGGAAAGGCTCTGGCCCGGGCGAGACAGCAGGTCTTGCGGCAAGCCCGCGCGACGCAGCACGTGGGCGGGCTGAAAGCCCAAGTCCTTGAGGATCAGCTGCCATCCGATGTCGAGGGGGAAAGACTGATTGCGGGTCATCGAACCTCTTGCGCTGTGCGGAGAAGGACGGTGGATGTGGAGGTCGAGTATAGGGGGGCCAAGAGGATTCCTGGCATTCGGAGCGCGCCAGGCTGCCGGCAATTGGCGCCAGTGCGCAGGCGCCTGATCCCTAGGATCGTCCCGCTGGCTGTTTGCCGAGGGAGCGCCATGGGGTTGGAAAACGCGTGATGCTCACGGCCTTTGGCATGAATTGGCCAATCGGGTGCCGATGACGGCATGAAAAAACCTATTGCGCAGCAGGTTTGAGGGATTTACTGCGAATGAGACGCTCATTACAATGATAATCATTGCTATTAACATCCCTCCCTCGAGTGCCCATCTTGAAGCCATCCTGTCCGCGTGCCCGTCGTAAAACCCTGATCAAACGCATGTTGCCGACACTGTCTTGCTGTCTGGTCGCCAGCCCGCTGTGGGCACAGGAGGCGGTCGAGCTGCCGACCACCGATATCCAGGCCGATCGCCTCAGCCAGGACACCGGCTACACCACCTCGCAGGCCAGCACGGCGAGCAAGAGCAATGTGCCGATCAAGGAGGAGGCGCAGTCGATCAACGTGGTGACCCAGCAGACCCTGGCCGACTATCAGGTGCGCTCGCTGGAGGACGCCATGAAGTTCGTCAGCGGCGTCAGCCAGGGCAACACCCTGGGCGGCTCCCGGGACTCGCTGGTCAAGCGCGGGTTCGGCACCAACGACGACGGCTCGATCCTGCGCGATGGCGTGCGTTCCAACCTGGGGCAGAACTTCAGCGCCACCACCGAGCGGGTCGAGGTGCTCAAGGGCCCGGCCTCGATGCTCTACGGCGCGCTGGAGCCGGGCGGACTGGTGAACATCATCAGCAAGCAGCCGGAGTACACCCAGAGCACCACCCTCAGCGGCTCAGCCTACAGCGAAGGCGGCGGCACCATGGCCCTGGACACCACCGGGCCGCTGGGGGATACCGGCCTGGCCTACCGCCTGATCGCCGAGCGCGGCCATGAGGATTACTGGCGCAACTACGGGGTCAACGAGCACACCCTGGTGGCGCCGTCGCTGACCTGGACCGGCGAGCGCGCCAGCCTGACCCTGAACTACGAATACAACGACTATTCCAACCCCTTCGACCGCGGCACCGTATTCACCAACGGGCATCCGGCGGACATCGACTACGACAAGCGCCTGGACGAGCGCTGGGCGAAAAGCGTCGGTATCCGTGAAGTGGCCAGCGCGCGCTTCGAGTATCAGTTGAGCGACGCCTGGAAAACCCGCGTCACCTACGGCTGGAACAACGACCGCTACAGCCTGTCGATCGCCCAGCCCAACAGCCTGACCGGCAACACCCTGCGCCGGGCCGCCAACGGCGCCCACTACGACGACGAAACCCGCTACGCCAGCTGGGACTTCATCGGCCAGCAGGAGCTGTTCGGCCAGCGCCATGACCTGCTGGTGGGTGTCGACAGCGAGCACTCCGACCAGTACCGCGGCAAGACCTACCGCAACACTGCCCAGGTCGGTTTCAACATCACCTCGCCGGTCTACGGCAAGCTGGCCGAGCCGAGCCTGGTCAGCGCCACCCAAAGCAATCTGCGCAACCAGCTGACCTCGAGCTCGGTGTACTTCAAGGACAACTGGCACTTGGACGACCAGTGGATCCTGGTCTTCGGCGGTCGCCAGCAGCATTACGACCAGTACAGCGACCAGGGCCTGGGCCGCAGTTACACAGTCAACCGCGACAGCAACGGCGATACCTTCGTACCCTTCCTCGGCCTGGTGTTCAAGGCCACCGACAGCCTGTCGCTGTACGGCAACTACAGCCGTTCGTTCAAGCCCAACACCGATGTCGACGACGCCGGCAACACCTTCGATCCGGAAGAGGGCCGCAGCTACGAGGTGGGGGCCAAGTACGATCCGCTGCCGGGCCTGAACATCAACCTGGCGCTGTACGACATCGAGAAGAAGAACGTGGTGACCACTACCACTGTCAATGGCGTAAGCCTCTCGGAAGCCGCCGGCAAGGTCGGTTCCCAGGGCGTGGAGCTGGACGTCACCGGGCGCATCGCCGAGCGCTGGGACCTGATCGGCACCTACGCCTACAACCACACGGAAATCCTCGACGACCCGAGCAATGAAGGTCATCGCCTGGCCAACGCCCCCAAGCACACCGCCAGCCTGTACCTCAGTCATCACCTGAACGTACCTGCGGAATTCGGCGCCTGGCATGCGGGCGGCGGCGCCCGTTATGTCGGCGAGCGCGCGGCCAACAACGCCAACGATTTCTGGCTCAGCAGCTACACAGTGGCCGATGCTTTCGTGCGTTGGGAGTCGCCGCTGTTCGGCTACAAAACCAGCCTGCAGTTCAACGTCGACAACCTGTTCGACAAGCAGTACTACCCGTCGTCCACCGGCAGCCAGCTGCAGGTCAATGTCGGCGAGCCACGCACCGCACGCCTGAGTGCCAGCGTGACTTTCTGACAACACCCGGACCGCTGCGCGTCGCCCTGCAGGGTGGCGCGTCGGCGGCAGCCGTTGCCCCGCTGTCGCTATTCCCCCCGCCCATTCCGCCCTTCATGGCATTCCCGCCAATCTCCCGACTTTGCCCGCCCGCGGCCCGATTCCCCGTGGCCTGGCGTCAAGAAAGCTGTGGCCATGTCGATAGTTGAAAGGCGATTTTGGCAATTTGCCACTATCGTTGCTGACTGAACCGCTCGCCGAAAGCGGTCATCCCGTTTTGCCCTCTGCCGTTTTTCTTCCCGTCACGTACATGGAGTAAGAGTGCATGGCTTTCCCCCCGCGTTTTCTCGAGCATTACCGCAAAGCCGACCGCATCATGATGGGCCTGATCTGGCTGATGTTCGCCTATGCCCTGGGCCTGGCGTTCTGGCACGACACCTTCACCCAGGCGCTGCTGGTGGGCGGCGGCACCACCCTGGTCCTGAGCCTGCTGTACCGCGCCATCAGCGGCACGCGCCTGATGCGCTGCTGCATCGCCATCGGCTTCATGCTCATGGCGGCGCTGCACATCAACCAGGCCAAGGGCCTGATCGAAGCGCACTTCGGCATTTTCGTGCTGCTGGCGGTGCTGACCTTCTATCGCGACTGGCTGCCGATCCTGCTGGCGGCGGTGACCATCGCCCTGCATCACGTGGTGTTTCATGTGCTGCAGCACCAGGGCTTTCCGGTCTATGTCATGGCCCATCACGGCGGTTTCGGCATGGTGGCGGTGCACGCCTTCTATGTGGTGGTGGAGACGGTGATCCTGCTGTACCTGGCGGTGCACAGCCATGCCGACGCGGTGGAGAGCCAGGACATGCTGGACAAGATGCTCGCCGCCACGTCCCAGCTGACGGTCGAGGTTCATCAGGGCGAAAGCGGCAAGGAGCATGTGTCGCTGGCCCAGCGTTTCGACCACTTCATGCAGCAGATCACCGCTCTGGTGGATGGGGTGGTGCGGGACACCCATGGCCTGCGCGAACTGGGCCAGGACCTGGCGAAAACCAGCCAGACCCTGGAGCAGGGCGCCCAGCACCAGTTGACGGAAATCACCCAGATGACCGGCTCCATGCAGCGCATGGGCGATGCCATGGGCGACATCGCGGTGCACGTCGAACAGGCGGTCGAGCGCGCCGGCCAGGCCAGCGCGCAAATCAGCCGCGGCCAGCAAAGCGTCGACCGCGCCCAGGCGGAAATCACCCAGTTGGCCTCACGCATCAACGGCACCAACGAAACCGTGCAACGGCTGGCGGGGCAGGCGGAACAGATCGGCAACGTGCTGGAAGTGATCGGCAGCATCGCCGCCCAGACCAACCTGCTGGCCCTCAACGCCGCCATCGAGGCCGCCCGCGCCGGCGAGCAGGGCCGCGGTTTCGCCGTGGTCGCCGATGAGGTGCGCAACCTGGCCCAGCGCACTGCGCTGTCCACCCAGGAAATCAAGACCATCATCGAAGCCCTGCAACAGGGCAGCCGCCAGGCCGCCGAAGCCATGCACGACAGCCGCGAAGGCGCCCAGCGCTGCGTCGAAGACAGCCGCCAGGCCTCCGCGATGTTCCAGGCCGTGGGCGCCGACATCTCCCATATCGACCAACTCAACGGCCGCATCGTCAGCACCACCCGCGAACAATCCAGCGCCAGCCTCGACATAGTCGGCCGCCTGCACTCGGTCCAGGCCATCGCCCAGAACACCGCCGACGACATGGGCAGCCTGGCCCTGAGCAGCCAGCGCCTGCCGCCGATCGCGATCCGCCTGGAGGCGTTGGGGCAGACGTTTCATAAGTAACAGGGGAGCGGTGCTTGCTTGCCGATAAGCAGCGGGCGCCATCACTGCTGCTGGTTCGCAGGCCCTGAGCGGAATCCGGACTACAGGTCATTCAGACCGGTCGACGTCAATCTCAGAGTTCTCCAAGTTTCCAAGGGCGAGCTGTTTCGCCAACTTGAGATATCGACAGCCTGAGTGTCATTACACCGAAACATCACATCGACATTCACCGAAAAGGATGACGTTTATCAATGAAGAACAGCATCACTGACTTTACCGAAGATGAATTTGTCAGCTATCTGAAAGAACTGCTCGCCGCTAACACGACCGCAACCGACAGTGTGCTTGACGATCTTCTAGAGAAGTTCTGCGAGATTACCGGTCATCCAGACGGAACCGATTTGATTTACTACCCGGAGGACGGTTCAAAGGGAACCGCCGAAGACATCACGCGAGTTGTGAAAGCGTGGCGTGCGGCGAATGGGCTACCGGGATTCAAACGGTGATGATCGAAGGCGAGGGCGAGCGTCTGATATCAGGTTCATCAAAAGTGATATCTCCAAAAGCATCGCTCAAGGTTAGCTGCCATGTCTTTAGATAAGACCCGGCTTGAGCACTACACAGAGTGTGAGTTCCTACAGCTGATCAATGAGTTCTTCAGTGAAACCAATGACCTTGAAGGGGCCCAACTCGAAAAGTATCTGAGTACGCTGGCCAGTCATTTTGAGAAAGTCACCGGGCATCCGGCGGGTTATGGACTCATTTACTACCCGGATCAAAACGGTATTGAAGACAGTCCTGAGGCGGTCTTGAGTGAGGTGAAAGCATGGCGGGCCGCGAACGGTTTACCTGGCTTCAAGGCGTGATGCCCCACCTTGTTGAGCACCAAACAGAACCGATAAAAAGCCCCGCTCATGCGGGGCTTTTTCATGGCTGGGAACAGGTCAGCCGGGCGGCAGGCTGGCGCGTATCTGGCTGACGCGTTGTTGCACTTCTTTCCAGGGTGCCTGGCCCGCCAGGTTCTGGCGCAGGAAGCTCAGCAGGTCGGCGATCTGTTGGTCGTCGAGGCTGTGGCGGAACGCGGGCATGTAGCCCAGTTCCGGGTTGGCCGGTTGGGCGATGCCTTCGAGGATTATGCGGATGGCGTTGTCGGGGCTGTCGGCGTAGAGGTTGCTGTTGAGGGCCAGGGAGGGGCGCATGCCGGTCAGGGTCGGGCCTTTTTCCTGGGCGTGGCAGGCCATGCAGGCCCCCGAGAACAGGCGGGCGCCAGGGGAGCCGAGGGGCTCGGTGCGTTGCTCGGCCTGGCGGTTCAGGGTGGCGGCGCTGGCTGGTGTGGCGCTGGCCGGTTGCAGGCTGGACAGGTAATGGGCGATGGCCTGTAGATCGGCCTCCGGCAGTTGCGCCAGGCCTTCGTGGATCACTGGGGCCATGGGGCCGGCGGCGACGCCGTGGCGCGGGCTGTAGCCGTGGCTCAGGAAGTCCAGCAGGTCCTGTTCGGTCCAGGCCAGCGGCGCCTTGCCGCCGGCCAAGGCATGGGCGCTCCAGTCTTCGGCAATGCCGCCGCTCAGGTGGCGCCGACCGCCGCGTTCGCCAAACAATGGGTCGCGGGGCGAGTGGCAGGCGCTGCAGTGTCCCAGGCCTTCGCTCAGGTAGGCACCCCGGTTCCACTGGGCGCTGCGCCCGGGATCGTCGGCCATGGCGCCGGGGCTGAGGTAGAGCCAGTTCCAGGCAAGGATGCCCGGGCGGATATTGAAGGGGAAATGCAGGTCGGTCTGCGGTGGCTGGTGGCGGACTGGCGGCTGGCTCATCAGGTAGGCGTAGAGCGCCTTGAGGTCCTCGTCGCGGGTCTTGGTGAAGGCGGTATAGGGAAATGCCGGATACAGGTAGCGCCCGCCGCGGTCGATGCCGTGGCGCATGGCGCGCTCGAAGGCCGGATAGGACCAGCTGCCGATCCCAGTCTCTGGATCGGGGGTGATGTTGGTGCTGTACAGGGTGCCGAACGGGATGCGCATGGCCAGGCCGCCGGCGTTGCGGGCCCCGCCCGGCGCGGTATGGCAGACCGCGCAATCGCCCAGGGCCGCGAGTTGCTCGCCCTTGGCGATTTGCGCGTGGCTGAAGAACTGGGTGTCGTGATTGTCCAGAGGCGCGATCGCCGGCTGCCAGCTGAGGAACACGCCCGCGGTGACGGCCAGGCTCAAGGCAGTCAGGCTCCATCCGGCGATGGTCTTGAGTGTGCTCATGGGCGGGGCTCCAGGCCAGGGCGGTCAGCGCCGGGGGCTCGCTGCAAGGCTTGCAACACCCTCCCCGGGGTGAAGGGCACTTGCCGCAGGCGCACGCCGACCGCATCGAAAATCGCATTGGCGATGGCTGCGGCACTGGGGACCGAGGCCGACTCGCCGGCGCCCATGGACGGTTGTTCCGGGCGGTCCAGCAGTTGCACATCCACTTCCGGCAATTCGTCGAAGCGCAGGATCGGATACCCGCCCCATTCCAGGGAGGTGCTGCCGCGGCGGTCGAAGCTGACGTATTCCTTGAGCACCCGGCTGCACGACTGGACGATATTGCCGTGCACCTGGTGCCGGACCCCGGCCGGGTTGACCATGCGCCCGCAGTCGTGGCTGACGAAGATCTTGTCCAGGCGGATCTGCCCGGTGCGGCGGTTGACGCTCAGGTCGCAGACCCAGGCGGCCCAGGCGGCGCCGAAGCCGGGGAACTTGCTGTGGAAATAACGGGCATAGGCAAAACCCCGGCCCTTGACCCATTCCTGTGACGGCGGTGCCGGGTTGCGGTGAGCGCTGCCGTCCTGCCAGTCGGCCTGCTTTTTCAGCGCCTCGATCAACGCCAGGGCGCGCGGATCGTCCAGGTAGCGCAGGCGGAAGGCGATCGGGTCCTGCTGGGCGATGTAGGCCAGTTCGTCGATCCAGGATTCGTGGGCGAAAACATTGGGCAGCGCCGAAACCCCGCGCATCCACGAGGCGCGGACGATCGGCGCGGCGTCCTGGCAGACGATGCGCATCTGTGGGAAGCGGTATTGCGGGATCGCCGTGCGGTCGCCCATCTGCTGGATGTCGGGGCGGTTGGCGACTGTGCCGGTGAGCAACAGCGCCAGGGTGCGGGCGTTGTTCGAGGGATAGCAGGTTTTCAATTCGTAGGCGGCCACTTCGCGTTTGCCGTCGAGGCCACCGCGGACCTGCATCAGTTGCGCGGTGCCCTTGGGTTCCCAGCCGGCTTCCTGTTCGCGCATCAGTTGCACCCGCACCGGCCGCCCGACCGCCTGGGACAGCAGGGCGGCATCGGCGGCCACATCGTCGGCGCAGTTGCGTCCGTAACAGCCGGAGGCCTCCATGCGGTTGACCTGCACCTGTTGCGGCGGGCGCCCCAGCAGCAGGGCGATGTCCTTGCGCAGGTCGTGGGGGTTCTGGCTGCCGGTCCAGACCTCGGTGCGTTCGGCATCGACCATCGCCACCGCGCAGGAGGGTCCGATGGAGGCATGCAGGTGATAGGGCCAGACATAGTCGACATTGAGCGGGCTGTTGAGCTTGCCCAGGCGGCTGTCGAAATCGGGATCGTCGCGTAGTACCCGGTCTTGCTTGGGGTGGGCCAGGAGCGTCTTGCGCAGTGCATCCGGCCGCAGGTCGGGCAGCGCGTCCCAGGGTTTCCACTGGACCTTGAGCTGGCGCATGGCGGCTATGGCCTGCTCCTCGCGCTCGGCGACTATGCCGACAAAGTCACCGATCACCACCAGTTTGACGATGCCCGGCAAGTGCGCGATGGACGCCACGTCCACCGCGATCAGCGCATGGCCCAAGGGCGCGCTGGCATCGGCGCCGGGGTAGGGCGGGCGTACCACGCGACCGTGGAGCATGCCGTCCAGGCGCAGGTCGTGGACATAGGTCAGCTGGCCGCTGACCTTGGCCGGGATGTCCACGCGTGGGGTGGACTGGCCGACATAACGACCGGCGCCGACGGCCTTGAGTTCGACGCGCGGGTCCAGGGGCAGATGCAGGTCCTGTCCGCGGGCCAGTTCGGCATAGCTCAGGCGCCGTTTGGGGCGAGCGCTGGCGTAGATCTGCCCTCGTTCAACCCGCAACCCGGCAAGCGGCTGGTCGAGGATTTCCGCTGCGCCTTCCAGCAGCCACCGGCGCAACTGGGCGGCGGCCTGGCGCAGGGGCAGGGCGCTGACCTGCAGCGTCGCGCTGGCGATGGTCGGGCCCTGGTCCGGGGTGCTGGCGGTGTCGCCGAGAATCATCCGCACCTGCTCGAAGTCGACATCCAGTTCATCGGCGACGAGCTGCGCCAGCGCGGTGCGCACCCCGGTGCCGAGATCGACATGACCGCAGAACGCGGTCACGCGGCCGTCGGCGCCCAGGGCGATAAAGCTGTCGACATGGTCTGGCGTCGGGTCCGTTGGCAACGCAGTCGGGTTGCGGGTTTCGGCCATGGCCAGCAGCGGTTTGGGCAGCAGGGTGCTGATCATGATCAGGCCGCCGGCCTGGAGCAGGCGGCGACGGGTCAACGGCAGGTCGTTCATGGTCGACCCCGCTCTGCCAGCAGCTGGCGAGCCCTGGACGCGGCTTGCAGGATCTCGAAGTGCGCGCCGCAGCGGCAGAGGTTGTAGGCCAGTTCGTTCTTGATCCGTTGCTCGTCGGCCTCGGGTTCGCGCTCGAACAGCGCCACCAGGGTCATGATCATGCCGTTGCTGCAATAGCCGCATTGCGCAGCCTGCTCATCGATGAACGCCTGCTGCACCGGGTGCAGGCGCTCTTCCTGCTTCAGGCCTTCCAGGGTGGTGACCTGTCTGCCCTGCACGCTGGACAGCGGCAGGGTGCAGGAGCGGGCGGCGACACCGTCCACCAGCACCGTGCAGGCGCCGCATTGCCCCAGGCCGCAGCCGTATTTGGGGCCATTGAGGCCGAAGTCGTTGCGCAGGGCATACAGCAGAGGTGTGTTTGGCGGCAGCTGATCCAGTAAAAGGCGGCGGCCGTTGAGGGTAAAAGTCATGGCAGCTTGGGTCCTGTGAGTGAGTGGCGTGGCGCGCGGAGAACGCGACAGCGGTCAGGGCAGGTGTGAGCCGGCAACGCGCCCCGGTCAGGGACTGGACAACAGGGTTGGGCTCAGGTGCTGGGCAGATTGGCGGGGGCGAAGCATGCGGCGTTTGAGGTGGCTCGATAAATAAGACGATTCTGGTTTTTTGTAGGCCAAAGCCAGGGGGCGATTCGGTTTTATCTGAGCAAGCTCCTGAGAAAGCTCCTGAGAAAATGATGGCTAGTAGCCACAATTGTCGCTTGTGACAGTCTTGGGCAGGGCGTAGGATGCGCGCCCTGATCAGCCTGGCTGAACCGTTTTACCCGAATGCGACATGGATTGTTATGACTCACTCCCCCCGTTTTTTCTCGCCCTTGCTCATCCTGGCAACGGTGACGCTGCCGGCTTTCGCCGATCCAGGCGCCCAGCGCGCCGAGCTGCTGCAGGTTTACCGCCAGGCCGTCGAGCATGACGCCCAGCTGTCCGCGGCGCGCCACGAGTACCAGGCCCAGCGCGAAAGCGTCCCCCAGGCCCGGGCCGGGTTACTGCCCACGCTCAATGCCGGCAGCACTGTGGAATCGGTGCGTCTGGAGCGGGATGAACCGGGCCTGACCCGCACCCGCAGTACCACAGTATTCCAGGCCAATCTCAACCAGCCGCTGTTTCGTGCCGATCGTTGGTTTCAACTGGAAGCGGCCCATGCCAGCACCGCCCAGGCCGAGCTTGAATTGGGCGCGAAGGAGCAGGGGCTGGTGCTGACCACGGCCCAGGCCTATTTCGAAACCTTGCGCGCCCTGGACCTGCTCGCCGCCTCCAAGGCCGAGGAAGCGGCGCTCAAGCGCCAACAGCAACAGGCCCAGGCCCGCCTGGAGAATGGCGCCTCGAGCATCACCGATGTGCTCGACGCCCAGGCCGCCCATGACAACGCCGACGCCAATCGCAAACTCGCCGAGCGCAAGGTCGAGGATGCCTTCGAGGCCTTGTCCCGTTTGACCCGCCAGGACTATTCGACGATCGAGGGCATTCAGCATCAACTGCCGGTGGAGCTGCCGGTGCCCAACGATGCCAACGAATGGGTCAGCCGCGCGGTGCGCCAGAACCTGGCGTTGCAGGCCAGCAGCTACGCGGTGATTGCCGCCGAACAGACCAATCGCCAGCGCAAGGCCGGTTATGCGCCGACCCTCGATGCGGTGGCGTCCTGGCGCAAAGGTGAAAACGACAGCTTCGGCTACAGCAACCCCACCGACTTCGGGCGGGATGGCTATCGAGGCAATGTCACGCAAAGCAGCATCGGCCTGGAGCTGAATATTCCGCTGTACTCCGGCGGCATGACCCGTTCCCAGGTGCGCGAAGCGACCGAGCGGCTGGCCCAGAGTGAAGACGAGCGCGAGGACCGCCGCCGTGAAGTGGTGCAGAACACGCGCAATTTCTACCGCGCGGTGAATTCCGATATCGAGCAGGTCATTGCCCGCCGGCAGACGATTCGTTCCGGCCAGGCTTCGGTCAAGGCCAACCAGGTCGGGCGGGACCTGGGCTCGCGTAACACCGCGGATGTGCTCAATGCCCAGCGCCAGCTGTACAGCGCGGTGCGTGAGTACAACAACGCGCGCTACGACTACATCATCGACACCCTCAAGCTCAAGCAGGCGGCGGGAACCCTGAGCCCGAAGGACCTGAGCGATCTGGCGATGTACCTGACGAAAGACTACGACGCCGATCGGGATTTCCTGCCACCGCAGGAGCGCAAGGCGCTCTGATGGGCGGTTCATACAATCGAGTGAAATAAATCTCAATCAATGATATCGTATTGATACTAATTGTTTCAGGTTTGATATAACATCTTGAAATATTAGGACTTTACGGCCGCAACGCGGCATGCATGGAAGCTTATGAGCGAACAAGGAAGGGGCGCTGAGTCGCCCACACCAGACACTGGCCTGGTCTGTCTGGTGATGCTGGCCCGGTTTCATTCGGTGGCGGCATCCGCCGAGCAACTGGCCCACGAATTCGCTCCCGAGAACCAGCCGTTCACCCAGCGCGAACTGCTGCTCGCCGCCCGCAAGCTGGGGCTCAAGGCCAAGTCGGTCAGCACTTCCATCGCTCGCCTGGAGCGCACGCCATTGCCGGCGATCGCGGCCGATGGCGACGGCACATTCTTCATCATTGCCAAGCTCGACCAAGGCCAGGCGCTGATCCAGGACCCGCGTGCGGACCGGCCTGAGGTCATCTCCTTCGAGGCCCTGGCCGCACGCTGGACCGGCGAGCTGGTGCTGCTGCGCTCCGAGGCCGGGTTGCCGGGGGAAACCTCGCGGTTCGATTTCACCTGGTTCATTCCCGCCATCGTCAAATACCGCAAGTTGCTCGGCGAAGTGCTGCTGGTGTCCTTTGCCCTGCAGCTGTTTGCCCTGGTGACGCCGTTGTTTTTCCAGGTGGTGATGGACAAGGTGCTGGTGCACCACGGGCTGACCACCCTGGATGTCATCGCCGCGGGGTTGCTGGGCATCATGCTGTTCGAATCGGCCTTGAGCGGTTTGCGCAGCTACGTGTTCGCCCATACCGCCAGCCGGATCGATGTGGAGCTGGGCTCGCGCCTGTTCCGTCATCTGATCAACCTGCCGCTGGCGTATTTCCAGGCGCGCCGGGTCGGCGATTCGGTGGCCAGGGTGCGTGAGCTGGAGAACATCCGCAGCTTCCTGACCGGCAACGCCATTACCTTGTTGCTGGACGTGCTGTTCTCGCTGGTGTTCATCCTGGTGATGTTCTACTACAGCGGCTGGCTGACCCTGGTGGTGCTGTTGTCGCTGCCCCTGTACGTGCTGGTCTCGCTGTTTGTCACCCCGCTGTTGCGCGCCCGCTTGCAGGACAGTTTCACGCGCGGCGCGGAGAACCAGGCGTTCCTGGTGGAGACGGTGAACGGCATCGACACGGTGAAATCCATGGCCGTCGAGCCCCAGGCGATTCGCAAGTGGGACAACCAGATGGCGGCTTATGTCGCGGCCGGGTTCAAGACCCAGACCTTGTCCACCATCGCCAACGAGAGCGTGTCGCTGATTGGCAAACTGGTGACTGTGGCGACCCTCTGGCTGGGCGCGCGGCTGGTGATCGACGGGCAGCTGTCGGTGGGCGAACTGATCGCCTTCAACATGCTGGCCGGCCGGGTCAGCGGCCCGATCATGCGCCTGGCGCAGTTGTGGACCAGCTTCCAGCAGACCGGCGTTTCGGTGCAGCGCCTGGGCGATATCCTCAACACCCGCACCGAGCTGTCCCAGGCCACCCGCAGCGCCTTGCCGCCCCTCAGGGGGCAGATCGAATTCGACCAGGTGCATTTCCGTTATCGCGCCGACGGTTCGGAAATCCTGCGCGGGATCAACCTGCAGATCGCCGCCGGCGAAGTGATTGGCGTGGTGGGGCGTTCCGGCTCGGGTAAAAGCACGCTGACCCGCCTGCTCCAGCGCCTGTATGTGCCCGAGCGTGGGCGGGTGCTGGTGGACGGCATGGACCTGGCGCTGGCGGACGTTTCCTCCCTGCGCCGGCAGATCGGCGTGGTGTTGCAGGACAACATGCTGTTCAACCGCAGCATCCGGGAAAACATCGCCCTGAGCGATCCGGGCGTGCCGCTGGAAACGGTGATGCATGCCGCCAGCATGGCCGGGGCCCACGAATTCATCCTGGAACTGCCCGAAGGCTACGACACCATGGTCGGGGAGCATGGCACCTCGCTGTCCGGCGGCCAGCGGCAACGCATCGCCATCGCCCGGGCCCTGATCGGCAACCCGCGGATCCTGATTTTCGACGAGGCCACCAGTGCGCTGGACTACGAGTCCGAACGGATCATCCAGCAGAACATGCAAAGCATCTGCGCCGGGCGCACGGTGATCATCATCGCTCACCGGTTGTCGGCGGTACGCGATGCCAACCGCATCCTGGTGGTCGACCGCGGGCAGATCGTCGAGCAGGGCAACCATGCCGAACTGCTGGCGCACCAGGCCGGCCACTATTCGCGCCTGCACCGCATGCAGCAGGGTTGAGCAGTCCTTCCGCCGCTTGTCATGACCGCCCCGGCGCGCAGGATTCCAGGCGCGCCGGCACTCACCGTATTCCGGATTCAAGGATCGATTTCCCATGAGCGCAACGCCTTCGTTAATGCAGCGTTATCGCCACGCCTGGCGTGAGTCCTGGCGCCAGCGCAAACGCATGGACAGCGTGCAGCGCCTGCCCCATGAAGCGCAGTTCCTGCCCGCCGCCCTGGAGTTGCAGGACACCCCCGTGCATCCGGCGCCGCGGATCTTTGTCTGGAGCATCCTGGGCTTTGCCGTGCTGGCCTTGCTGTGGGCCTTTATCGGCAAGATCGAAGTGGTGGCGGTCGCGCCGGGCAAGATAGTGCCCAATGGCAAGACCAAGCTGATTCAATCCAGCGAAACGGCGGTGGTCAGGGCGATCCATGTCAGTGACGGCCAGGCGGTGAAAGTCGGCGAGCTGCTGGTGGAGCTCGACCCGACGGCGGCGGATGCCGACGTCAGGCGGATTCAGAACGAACTGCTGGCGGCCCACGTCGACAGCGCCCGTGGTGCGGCCATGCTCGATGCGATCAATCGGCAACAGCCGCCGGCATCGCTGATCGGCGCGATTGCCAATGCCAACCCGGAGCAGGTGCTCGGCGCCCAGCGCTGGTTGCAGGGGCAGTATCAGGAATACCGCAGCAACCTGGAGCTGGTGGACGCGGAAATCCTCCAGCGCAGCGCCGAAATCCAGTCCGCCCAGGCCCAGGTGGCCAGCCTGCGGCAAACGGTGCCGATCGCCACGCAATTGGCCGAGGACTACCGGCGGCTGCTGGAGCAACAGTACGTGGCGCGCCATGAGTACCTGGAAAAGGAACAGGCGCGCCTCGACCTGCTGCGCCAGCTGAGCGTGCAGCAGGCCAGTGTCTTGCAGTCCACCGCGGCCCAGGCTGAGGCGCGGCGCCGGCGCGAAGGCGTGGTCGCGCAGAACCGCCGGGCCATGCTCGACCTGCAACAGGAGGCCAATCAGAAAGCCGCGAGCCTGGTCCAGGAACTGGCCAAGGCCCGTTACCAGGAAACCCTGACCAGCCTCAAGGCCCCGGTGGACGGCACCGTGCAACAACTGGCGATCCACACCGTCGGCGGCGTGGTCACCCCGGCCCAGCCGCTGATGGTCATAGTGCCCGCGGACCAGCCGGTAGAAGTGGAAGCGATGCTGGAAAACAAGGACGTGGGTTTCGTCCGCGCCGGTCAGTCGGTCACGGTCAAGGTGGAAACCTTCACCTTCACCAAATACGGCACCCTCGACGGCGAAGTGCTGAGTGTCTCGAACGATGCCATCGAGGACGAAAAACGCGGGCTGATCTACAGCAGCCGCATCCGCCTGAAGTCCGACCACCTGCTGGTCAACGGCCAACGCGTGGCGCTGTCGCCGGGCATGTCGATCACTGCGGAAGTGAAGACCGACCAGCGCCGGGTGATCGACTACTTCCTGAGCCCGTTGCAACAGCATGTGGATGAGAGTTTGCGGGAGCGCTAGAGCTGTTGAAGTGACGTTCCCGGCGTATCGCCAGGCATCAATGATTCTTTCAACGTGGGGGGAATGACCGGTATGGCCAGATCTGTAAGCCGAAGCCTGTATTGGCTCGGGGCGGCAGCGGCAGTTGTGCTGCTTGTGTACTACTTGCTGCCAACCACGCAAGACAACCCCTACATGAAACTTCATTCAATCGGGGATGGCAGTGTTTTTACCGGGTGTGAGTTTTCACCCATCAAGCAGGACCTGCCTGCTTTTCGACTCTCCATGAGCCCGCAGACCTGTCGCCTGGTGCGTTATGACGGCAGCAGCGGCATTGAATTCACCCTTGAGTATCCAACGGCAGAGGTGGTCAGCGACGACGCCAAGGGCAGCCGTTACCCGATAGCTTTGTTTATCGAACGTATTTCCATGGAAGGCTTCGACGCCGACAGGCACCTGCGCGGGAAGCATCCCGTGGCGCTGGCGGACGGGATCGAGGGTTATGAGGTCGGTGGTTTTCAGGAGCGCAAGTTCACAGGGAAAGACGGTGTCTCGGTATATGTCTCGGACTACCTGGCGACGGTCCGGGCGAACCGCCTGTATGGCAGCGGATCATGGGTTTTCTACCAATACCCAAAGGAACTTACGGATGTAAGGGCAGTAGATGATTTTGTTCTCGATGCCCTCGGTAATGTATTGGCTGAATAAGGAGGTGGTGTGTGGAATTGATGGCGTTTAATGACCACCAGCTACAAGGGGCTTCGCGCTTTTTGGATAAAAAATATTATTCGGTTGGCAAGGTTCTTAATGTTGCTTCAAGGATCGAGGTCTGGCGCAAGTTCTTGATTTTTTTCAGTTGTATCTGGCTGGCGGCATGCTCTGCACCGGTATGGGTGGTCAAACCCATTGATATTTCACAGGCCGAACAAAGAGTCACAGCAGATTTTGTAGTCAGCAAGTCGGCTGACTATAGATTCGCTTTGCTATTTGTTCAGGGAAACACCCTGGACGAAATAATCAGCCGGGAAGAAATCTTGGGCACCAGCCACAAGGAAGGTGTAGCGATTCCTCTGCATCTGCGGGTCTTGAAAGATGGAACGCCGGTGTTTGACGGGAACATAGTGACCACGCGTATCTACTGGGGGCAGACGTTCGATTATCAGGGGCAGCGAATCAACACGGCGGTGCGTTTGATCAAGACATTGGAATTGTCGCCTGGGAAATATTCGGTCGAAGTCGGCACTCTTGGGGAAGTACAGGCATTTCGCAGTATCGAGAGCTACGTAGAGTTTAGTTATTACAATCCCAAGCATTGAAGCGTTTTTGTAAGCTGGTAACGCACTGAAGGGACAGATTTGTTTTTAGGTGAATCCAGCTCTAAAAAATAAATCTATCCCCGTTGACTAATTATTGAGGGATCAGGAGATGTTATCGATAATCCACTTTCAACGCAGTTTGCTGATCGCTGTAATCCTGTTGTTTTCTGCTTCGGTTACTGCGTCCTGCAGGTTTGAGGGGGGAAGGGATGGTCATCACTCATATGAGCTGAATCTTCCTGAGTCCGAATGTCGCTGGGTGGACAATGGGGGCGGTGAAGTCATGACGCTTTCAATCGAGTACCCCAGCATGAAAGTCGTAAAACCGCGAGTAGGGAACTCAGTTATCACGATTCGAATGTTCCCGGTTTTACGACCCTCTTTTCGGGAAGGGGCATTTTTAGAAGGGGTGAAACCGTTCAAGGTTGTTGAGGGAGTCGAGTTCTACGACTACGGGGGACTTATTACTCGCACATTTGACGGAGGTGAAGGCGAGACTGTATTTACCACCGATCATGAGCGCTTCTGGCTGGCTAAGCGTTTGTTTAAAGATTTGCGGGTGTCTTATCAGTATGCGCGTAACTATGAAGACATAAAGTTTATGGATAGGTTTGTAATGGGTTTTCTTGAGCAGGTAATAGTTAGGTAAGGGTTTACAGCATCCGCATCCGCCCGAAAGCCGACCACCTGCTGGTCAACGGCCAGCGCGTGGCGCTGTCGCTGGGCATGTCGGTCACCGCGGAAGTGAAGACTGACCAGCGCCGGGTGATCGACTACTTTCTGAGTCTGATGCAACAGCATGTGGGTGAGAGTTTGCGGGAGTGTTGAGGGTTGTTCGCCATTTATATGCTATTGAGGTCAATTGATGATTACTAAATCAAGGAAATATCTGTATTGGCTGGGGGGCGCAATATTTTCTTTATTATTGCTGTTTTTCTTGGTTTCAAAGCCGAAAGACAATCCATATATGACGCTTTATTCGTCGTCGAATGAGCACGGCTTTTCAGGGTGTGAGTTTTCAAACGAAAAGCGGCCAGGCGTGAGGTTTCGATTTTATGTCCCAGCCGATGAGTGCAAATTAATTATTTATCATGGTGGCGCTGGTATTAGATTTTATATTGGTTATCCGAGCTTGAAGGTTGTTCGTGCGGGTGCCAAGGAAGGCTTTTCTATCTATTTTTACATGGAGCGCATTTCCTCAGGTGAGTTTGATGCAGATAGGCATTTGGCAGGAAAAAAGCCGATTGCAGTTAGGGATGGAATGGAGATATATGAACTTAATGATTATAAGGAAAGAAAATTCAATGGAGAAGATGGTGTTCCTGTTTATGCTTCTGACTATCTAGCTACCATTCGGGCAAGCAGGTTGTACAAGTCGGAGTTTTTGGTTTTTTATCAGTACCCAAAAGAGTTTGCAGATGTCAAGGCAATGGATGATTTCGCTCTTGATGTTTTGCGTAAGATAGTAGCTGAATAAGGAAGTGGTCCATGGCGTTGGTAGTATTTAGTGATGATCAAATAAAAGAGCTGCAGCGGCTTTCGGATAAAAAAGATTATCCAGCAGCGTATGACTATATGCATGGTATTCTCGCGGCTGAAACCGCAAAAGCTGGGAACTCAGCGAATGCGGCTGATTTACAGGCCGTTACTAACTGGCTCGCGACAGCCAAGGCTATCAATTCAAACGATAGAGGCAATTTCCTTAATGATCTTGTTCGTGGGTCGATACAGTATTCGGTTGCCAAGACCGGGCGCCCGTTAGATGATGCCGCGTTTCAAGTTGCTTCGGACAGACTGGCTTCGGAGACAATAAAAAATATAGTGAATGGGAAGGGAGTATCTACGGCCGATATTATCGGGGATTTAGAGTCGGACGGTATGACGACAGGGTTGCAGTTACAGGCATGGCAATGGCCCGGCGCCTTGGCTGACATACTTCCAGCTCCCGCGGGCATGGGGCGGGACTTCATACAGATGCCCCACGAAACGAACATGGAGTTTATGCAAAATATCATAAGTTCCATGATTTCAAATATGGCGGGATTGGAACGAGTATTAAACCGAGATTCTGTACTTGATCGCAGTCCAGCGTGGAAGTTGTGGCGAGAGTTAAATACATTTGTGGCGAATAACCGCTATAAACTGTATGAGAAAGATGACGCGGCGCAAGTTGTCCCCCGTAAAGACCTGATCAACATCGACATCAACCCATCCCCGCAACCCCAACAACACATCCAGGGCGAAAGCAAAGCCCAGCAGGACGTCGCCAACGGCTTCATTCAAAACTCGGCGACCAACAGCATCTTTGCCGTCGGCGGCATTCTCAGCAAAACCGATTTCACCTCGACCCAGATGGCCAGCCTGGCCTCGGGTGGCATTCGCCCGGGCGAAATGCAGCTTGATCCCAATGCTCGCCCCAATACCTACCTGACCCAGTTCTACCAGCCGTCCAGCCCGGACAAGCCGGATTTCAGCCTGCGTAACGCGGTAACGCTGAACGGCCTGTCGGCCATGACCACCTTCAACAC
Source organism: Pseudomonas sp. 22526 (assembly GCF_052044735.1). NCBI lineage: Bacteria > Pseudomonadati > Pseudomonadota > Gammaproteobacteria > Pseudomonadales > Pseudomonadaceae > Pseudomonas > Pseudomonas sp. 22526. Next base: position 225,988 of record NZ_JBQENK010000005.1, on the reverse strand, counting down.
CTACGTTGACCCGCTGTTGCTGGACCTGACCGGCAACGGCGTGCACATGACCGATATCCGTGACGGCGTGCTGTTCGACACCGACCACAGCGGCACGCTCAAGCGCAGTGGCTGGGCCGATCGCAGCACCGGCATGCTGGTGATCGACGATGGCAGCGGCCAGATCAAGGACGTCAGCCAGATGTTCTCCGAGTACTACGGCGGCAAGGCCGGGGTGAACGGTGCGGCGGGCGAGACGAAATTCAAGGACGGTTTCGCCGCGCTGGCCAGCGAGGACGCGAACAAGGATGGGGTGATCGACCAGCGCGATCCGATCTGGAGCAAGCTGCGGGTCTGGGTCGACGGCACCCATGACGCGAAAGTCGATGCCGGCGAACTCAAGACCCTGGCCGAACTGGGCATCACCCAGATCAACGTGCGGGCGGCGGCGTCCACTCAAACCGAAGTGCGTGACGGCAACCGGGTGCTCGCCACCGGTTCGTTCACCATCAATGGCAAGAGCCAGGAAGCGCTGGCAGTGGATTTCCTCGGTGACCCGGTCAGCAACACCCTGAGTGCCCAGGGCGCGGGTACCAAGGTGACCTCGACCACCAATGGCATCACCACCACCGCCTATGCCAGCCAGAGCACCACCGGCGAAACCCTGGACGCGGCGCAGCTGGGCGTGGGCAACCTGTATGGCGGCAGCGGCAACGACACGCTGATTGCCGCGCCGGCCGGTGGCTGGCTGGTGGGTGGCGGTGGCAGCAACACCTATGTCGGCGGCAAGGGCGATGATGTCTTCGTGATCAGCGCCTCGGACGACACCAAGAACATCCACGGCAATGGCGGTCATGACACGGCGATCATCGTCGGCGACAAAGGCGTGGTGCTGAACATGGCCCAGGCCGGCCTGACCATTGCCCAGGGCGGCAGTGGCGACGACACCCTGATCAGCGGCGGCAACGGCAGCGCCTTCATCAAGGGCGGCTCCGGCAATTCGACCCTGGTGGGCGGGGCGGGCAGCGACGTGCTGGTCGGCGGCAGCGGCCACAACACCATCATCGGCGGCAGCGGCAAGGCGGTGATCTACGCCGGGCCCCAGGGCGACGTGATTTACGCCGCCGAAGGCGGCAGCATCATTCACGCCGGTGGCGGCGCCGACCGGATTTTCGGTGGTGCCGGCAATGACGTGATCGAAGTCGGCCACGGCAACGCGACCATCGACGGCGACGGCGGGATCAACCTGGTGACGCTGCACGGCAACCATGGCGACTACCGCATCACCCGCACCGCCAGCGGCTATGAAGTGGCCGACAAGGTGAGCGGGCGCGACGGCACTGTGACCCTGAAAAATATCCAGAAGCTGAATTTCTCGGATATCTCAGCAGTCGACCTGCAAACCCCCAACGCCATGCCCGTGGCCGATGTGCTGACCCTCGACAAGGACGGCAAGGCCTTCAACCGGACCCAGGCCCACCTGATTTCCGCGCAAAGCCTGCTGGCCAACGATCAACACCTCAACAGCCAGGGCGCGCTGCGCATCGCCAATGTCGGCGACGCGGTCGGCGGCACCGTCAGCCTCACCGCCCAGGGCGACGTGCTCTTTACCCCGGATGCGCGCTACACCGGTCTGCTCAGCTTCAAGTACGGCGTGGTCGATGCCGCCGGCAACCTGTCGGCCTCGGTGGTGGACCTGAGCAGCGGGCAGACCGCGCCGATGCGCGCCGGGGTGACCTTGCTGACCCCGGAAGTGCCGCTGGACCCATTGGCGGCCCAGGAGTGGTACCTGAGCGACACCAACGTGCTGCCGGTCTGGAAGGACTACACCGGCAAGGGCGTGCGTATCGGCCAGTTCGAGCCGGGCGGCCAGTTCGCCACCGCGCCCGAGATCTTCGATATCGCCCACCCGGACCTGGCCGCCAACGTCGATAAGGCCTGGCTGCAAACCCAACAGAGCAACGGCAGCTTGCCGGGCCTGGTGTCCAACCACGCCACCATGGTGGCGGGCGTGATGGTCGCCGCCAAGAATGGCTCGGGCGGGGTAGGGGTGGCCTACGGCGCGACGCTGGGCGGCTACTACCTGGCCAACAGCGGCGCCGACCTGGCCGGGCTGGGGCATATGGTTAGCTTCGACATTGCCAACAACAGCTGGGGCTTCACCAACGATTTCGCCCTCAGCAGTTTCCAGGACGGCTTCGTCAACACCGCCACGGCGCTGAGCATGAATGCCCAGTACGCCGCGAGTAACGGCCGCGGTGGCCTGGGTACGATCATTGTCGCGGCCGGCGGCAACAGCCGCGCAACCGGCGGCAATGCCCAGGGATCCCTGACCAACAACAACCGCTTCTCGGTGGAAGTCGGCGCGATCAATGCCCAGGGCGACTTGTCGACCCTGCAGATCGGCTCCTCGCCGTTCTCCAACCCGGGGGCCAGCCTGCTGGTGTCGGCGCCGGGCAGCAACGTGGTGTCCACCAGCCATATGCTGGAAACCGATCGTGGCTCGACCTTCGGCAACGACTACACCAGCATGCAGGGCACCAGCTTCGCCGCGCCGATCGTCTCCGGTATCGTGGCGCTGATGCTCGAGGCCAACCCGAACCTGGGCTACCGCGACGTGCAGCAGATCCTCGCGCTGTCCGCGCGCAAGATCAACGACCCGTCCACCCAGTGGAGCGACAACGCCGCCCACGGTTGGAACGGCGGCGGTATGCACACCAGCAACGACTACGGTTTCGGTGAAGTCGACGCGCGGGCCGCGGTGCGCCTGTCCGAAGCCTGGATGACCCAGAGCACCGGGGCCAACGAGTATGTCTACAGCGCCTCCAGCGGCGCCCTGGGCAAGAGCCTGGCGGCGGGGGGCACGCTGAGCTCGTCGATCGCCATGAACGCCGGCCTCAATGTGGAACACGTCGAGATCGACTTCGATGCCCAGGTGGGCCGCCTTGGCGACCTGACGCTCAAGCTGATCTCGCCCGACGGCACCCAGAGCGTCCTGCTCAACCGCCAGGGCAAGGTGCCGGACGGCATGCCCGGCGCGAGTGCCAGCGATGTCGGCAGCACGCAGTCGGGAGCGTTCAAATACACTTTCATGACGACCCATGACTTCGGCGAGCGCTCGGCGGGCAACTGGACCCTGCAGGTGAGCGATGCGGCTTCCGGCCAGCCGGTCACGCTCAATGCCTGGTCGCTGCGTTTGTACGGCAGCAAGAGCACCCCGGACGACACCTATTTCTACACCGACGAATACCTCAAGTCGGTGGTCGGGCATGCCAACCGCGCGGTCCTGGACGATGCGGTCAATGGTGTCGCGGGCGGGCGCAATACCCTCAACGCGGCAGCCGTTTCGGGGGACACCTCGGTCAACCTGTTGACCGGTGTCGCCAGCATCGGCGGCGCGGCGTTGACGGTGAAAAATCCGGCGAGCATTCAGAACATCGTCACCGGCGACGGCAACGATGTGCTGGTGGCTGGCAAGGCCGATGCCTTGCTCGACGGCGGGCGTGGCAACAACAGCCTGAGCGGTGGCGCGGGCAAGGACTTCTTCGTGGTCCACCGCCGTGAGGGCGGCAGCGATGTCATCAGCAACTTCGAGGCTGCCCGTGGCGAGATCATCGACCTGGTGGGCTTTGCCGGGAAGAAGTTCACCGACCTGGTGCTCAGCCAGCAAGGTGCGGACGTCAAGATCGACCTGACCAAGGGCCAGAGCATCGTCCTGAAGAACCAGCTGCTGGCCGGGATCGGCGCGGCCAACTTCAAGTTCCAGGACACCTTTGTCGCCCCGACGGCCTACGTCAACAGCGACGCCTCGGCGGTCCAGCCGCAGGAAGGCCTGGGCACCGTGCTGCTCAACGGCGGCGCTAAGGGCGTGATGTACAGCAGCGATGCCCAGGGCAAGATGGTCGCTTCGTTGAGCGGCACTATCTACAGCCATGACAGCGCGACCTCGGATGTGTTCGTGGTGGCGGCCCAGTCGGGCGTCAAGGACTACAACAACGCCTTGCGTGGCTTCCGTCATGGGATCGACAAGATCGACCTGCGCCAGACCGGAGTGACCGATTTCAGCCAGCTGACCATCGAGCACAAGAATCGCGCCACCCTCAACGGCCTGACGCAGATTCATGGGGTGTACGTGACACGTAACGGCGCCCAGGGCGCTGCCTCGAACGTCAACCTGGTGTACCTGGATGCGCTGGATGTGGCACAGGTCAGTGCTTCGGACTTCATCTTCGCCGAGCATGCGCCGGAGGTGGTGCCGAGCGTTGGCCCGGTGCCTGCGGTAACCGAGCAGCCGACGGTGACTGTGCCGGGTACGCTGACGCCGATTGTCGAGCGTCCTGGCGTGGACAAGCCATCGGTGGTGTCGCCGCTGCCGCCGGTCGATCTGCACCCGACCATCAGCGTTCCAGTGGTCGACCCGGTGTTGCGACCTACGGTCACGTTCCCGGACATCAGTCTGCCGGAACACAAGACGATCGATCAGATCCTTGCCGAACGCGGTATCGACCTGAACCCTAAGGTGCCGGAGCACAAGACCCTCGACCAGATCCTGGCCGAGCGTGGCGGCAACCAGGGACCGACGACGATTCCCGAGCACAAGACCATCGAGCAGATTCTCGCCGAGCGCGGCATCGGTTCGCTGGAGCCGTCGAAGGTGCCGGATATCGGCCCGGTCGGCCGTGATCTGGCGGGGCGTACCCCGGTGGATGTGCCGAGCCCGCGACCGATCGTGATCCCTGATATCCCGGTGGTCGATATCGCTCACCGCGACCTGGATATTCCGAGTCGTCCACGGGTTACCGTGCCGGATATCCCGGTGGCGTCGGACCCGCGGCTGAAGTTCGACGATCCGCTGCCAGCGGTGACCGACACCGATGATTTCTCGTTCGCGTCGATCCGCGACAGAATCCGTACGCGCCCGACACCGACCACCGTGGAGCCGGTAACGAGCTCGTCGCGCGACCCGCTCACGCTGAGCCCGTTGCCGACGGTCGATCCCGCGCCCGTGGCCAGCGATCCCAACACCATGACGGTCAAGGGCTTCTTCGCCAATGTCAGCCTGGGCGACGAGAGCAAGACCATCAACGTCGAGGCTACAGGCGCCAAGCTGGTGGCCGGTAACGGTGACAACAAGGTCAACGTGACGGGCCGCCGGGCCGAGATCACCCTGGGCAATGGCAACAATGTGATTGCCGGCGACATCAACAAGCTCACGGTCGGTCATGGCAACAACAGCATCACTGACAGCGGCTCCTTCGCCACGGTGAAGCTGGGGGATGGCAACAACAAGGTCGTGGTCAGCGGCAGCATGCCGACCGTGGAAGTCGGACACGGGGTCAACGACCTCGAGTTCAGCGGCAGCATGGGCCAGCTGGTGTTCGGCCAGGACATCAGCCCCGAGCGCCTGTGGTTCCAGCATGAAGGGGCGGACCTGCAGATCTCGGTGATCGGCAGCCAGCAGGAAGTCACGCTGCACAACTGGTACGCCGCAACCCCTGAGCGTCCACGGGACATCATGACCGGCGACCGTCACCGGTTGCTGGGCAACGATGTGGAAAACCTGGTCCAGGCCATGGCGGCGTTCGCGCCGGCAGCCCCGGCGACCATGACCTTCGGCGCTGCCGAGCAACAGGCCTTGCAACCTGTGCTGGCGGCCAACTGGACGTGACCGCGGTAGTTTGATCCGGTAACAGGGCCCGCGATGTTTATCGCGGGCTTTTGCCGCTCTCGTTCGGGAGCGGTTTCTGTCTTATCCCTCCAATCTCCTCGTCTTGCCAATCACCCGTCGCTCAGTCGCCGGCAGGCGTCTGCTCCTTCAGGCCAAGGTGACGTGGCACCGGACCTGGTCGGGGCTCTCCTTGAAGCAAGCCATAGTGTCTGGCCTGCACAACGCTTTTTTCCATTCCAGGCTCCAGTGCTTGAGAAATGTGGATTCGGAGCGGAGTGGGTCCCGTTATGGGGCGCATAGATCAAATAGAGTCCAGCCCACTCAATGTTTGAGTGCTGTGCTCCGCGCAACTTCCGATGCATTTCAAGAGTACCAGTTCGCTTCCCGCTTTTCAGACGAGTTCGCACCCTGGCTTATCAAGTTTCAGATTAACGATATCTAAACTGTCGAATGCCCATAGGCAGCAGTAGGAATGCTCCTACAGTGTGTCAGGAACAACTCTTATAGATTTGTTTGCAGGGCGCGATGACACTGATATCGCCTCTTGATGTTCGCAGGAAATACCAAGTTTCTGAAGTCTCTATCCCTGTGTTTGTACTGGGTTTAGTGAAAAGTTAATACAGTGATAGCGGCGGCAGGGGCGATATCAAGGCAGGTGTTTAATTCTGGATAATATATTGCAGTGCGAGCGATTATCCAGATTAATGTAATCATCCATATTGGAAAATACATCATCTACAGGGGCTTAATATGAATACTCAATCAAATCAGGGAGAGGTCGTGGGCGCGGTAGACTGGAGCAAATTTGATGGGATTGAAACCTTGAATATCGAATTCGCCGACAACACCGCATCCTCCAGCGCAGCCATTTTTGGCAATGGCAGAAATCAGGTGGGCGTGACAATAACAGTAAGGTGTTATAGCAAGGATGGTGGATATCTGCCCATTACAGAGGCAGACCTTAAGAATCCAACGTTCCTCTGCTATTACGAGAAAAACCCGGTCAGCAAGCTTAACTACTATTCAAATGCCGCCTACAACACTAACTCATGGTGGTATACAGATACAGCGAACGCCTATAACCGTGCTTATCAACCCTATGCGTCATCTGAACAGGTTAAACGTCTCCAGCTTAAGGACGATGGATACGCTCAAGTCACTTATTACGTGTATTGGGTTCCAGGCGCAGGAACACCAACAAGTGCAACGGATATAGCAGGGGGTATCAATATCAATGGAACATATTACACAACGAATGAATACGAACAACCATCGATCCCTGCATATCTGAACATTAGTGAGTTGAACGCAAAGAACTACACGACCGAAGACACCAATTTTACGAGGGTCGATACCGCCACGCATTCGGATATCTGGGTCGACACCAGGGAGAATGGAGGGAGCTGGGCTGATTTCTGTTCGGCTGATCAAGACAACTATTACCTGTCCCTTAAGGACCCGAATTTCCGGATTCAAGACTTCAGTGGCTGGAACACTACTCAACCGTTCTACATTCGTGGAATGTCAGAGGGTGATGCCTGCATGAACGAGGCCTACCTGTTTACAAAGGCCATGGGGACAAGCCACATGGTAACGATGTGGTACTACAACAGCTCGAATCATACAATTAAGAGCGTCTCGAACGGTTTTAATATTCCAATTAACGATCGAAGTAATGCGATTACATTGGCCCGGATCGCCTACAAGCCGAACAATAAAAATGCAGATACCGATGATGACTGCCATTCGGATTGCATTATCAGTATCTTTGATCAGTATGGGAATACCGGGAAGTTCAGCTTCTATTCCAATGATAATGATGGCTGGGGTAATTTGATTTCTGTGAGCGATGCTTGATTAACAAAGTTTAATTTTTATCCCCGTACTGGGCGGACGGGTGCCGCCCAGAACCTTACAAGCAAGGTAGGTCCGCTTATGTCATCTAATTACTATAGTCAGGCAACTGCAAATTTTACTGGGTCGACACAGGCCTATGTAGATCCACGAACCGGACAGTTCGCATTCTCAATGCCCCTTGGCACCCTGATAGGGAACTGCAATCTAGGCCCTTCCTTGCCGTTGGCGATACAGTACGCCCCGATGACATCTGACAATGTTCAGGGGATCGGCATTGGTTGTACGCTAGGGCTCTCTAATTACGATCAAGAGGGGAAATTGCTCACCCTGAATACAGGAGAGCAATACAAGACGATAGAGTACCCGGACTCTGTGACAGTCAATCAGAAGAAACTCAACAGTTTTGTTTTCATAAAACAGTCCTCGTCTGAATATCATATTGTCTATAAAACGGGAGAGGTTGAGGTACTGACTAATAAGGGGTTGAGCCCAAGAACCTTCAAGCCCACACAGATTCTGTCGCCAGCGGGGCATTCTTTGTTCCTGACCTGGCAGATGAACGGTAACTACTGTCAGTTGACCATGGTTCAGGATGAAACAAATACGTTATGCAGGATATCTTATGACGGCAAACCCACCGTATCCATCTGGCCTGGTTCCGATGAAGCTTATTCAGTCACGTTAACCGTGACGAACAATCGGCTCTATTATGTGACGAACAATGCAGAAACCCCAAGTCTAACTTGGTCCATAGACTATGACTCGGTCCTGATAGGCGCGGAGAAAGTACCACTAGCCACCAGTATCACTGCCCCCACTGGCTATCAGCAACATGTTACCTACGCGGCCAATGTCATGGCCTTTCCCACGTCAGCCAACTTGCCGCCGTTGCCGGCTGTAACGAACTACACGCAACGACCTGGCATGGGGCAGCCGGCAATTACAACTACTTATTCCTATAGCTCAAAGAATTATTTGGGTTTTGATGGTGTAAGTTCTTGGACTCCGGATGTTGATAATCTGTACAGTGTGCTCAGTGACTATGAGTACACTTCGACTGAAATGGTGCTGGATAAGTCGAGTGTTCCTACTATGGTAACTGTTCGTGCATACAACAGCTTTCATTTGATGACCTCGGAGAAGATTTCACAGGGTAAGTGTTCGCGTCTTGCGAACACCGAGTATTATGCAGTTGCTGGCGCTACTTTTGATCAGCAGCCCAACTATTATCAATGCCCCATGACCCAGACCGTCACTTGGAGTAATGGTGACGAAAGTCGTTCGGAAGTGACAACTTCAACTTATGATTCGGACGGGAATCTCCTGGCTCAAATTGACCCTGATACGACGCTTACTGAGTATGAATACAATGCGGCAGGTTCGAGTGGTTTTGTAAATCTACTGAAGAGCAAAACTGTTACCCCTGCCAAAACCGAATTTAATGATGAGTCTGCATATAGAACTGAGTATGAGTATGAGGACCTGTACCTGGGGTTGATCCCTCCTGTGGGTAGTATTGTCACGCAGTGTTATGTTCAAACAAACGAGATTCACAGCAGTAACGGCCTGGTACTGTCTAGCCGGGCTACAGAATACGTGAAGGACTCAACATCCGGTACTCTGTCATCTGAGTTTGGACGGATCAGCCGTTTGACATCTGTTCACTACAACGCCCCTGATGAAACATATACGAGTACGGTTGGTTTTGAATTTTCTCGCAGCGGTAACTCTCTTGTACAGTGCTCTTCCTATAGCTCGCATGATGGTATTTTGTATAGCGTTGGTCGTACTCAGTCTTGCTTGAGTGGTCGGCTGTTTTCAACTACTGACAGGCTTGGGAACGTAACGAATTATGCCTATGATAATTTAGGCCGGCTAACTGAGAAAACGTCGAATGTAGGGAGCTTGAATTATCAGCGTGTGGTTTCAACCCAGTATTCCATGGTGACTGAAACTGACCCTGTCACTCAAGGTGTTATTGTCACAGACATTGTTACTACACGAACGGATGAGCAAGGGAACTCGCAGAGAACTCACTTTGATGGTCTCGGTCGGGTTCTTGTGTGTGCTCGGAATTGGGTTGATTCAGGCCAGGTTGACGTATGGTATGAAACTGAGAGGAAAAGTTATGATGAATTTGGGCGGGTAGTAGTTACGGAAAGTAGCGACAGCTTAAAGTCATCTGAAGGGAATCAGACGTCGCTCACTGTTACAAATAAATATGATGATTGGAACCAGAAACAGCTCCGCATATATTCTACGCAGCAGCAAGCCTATACAGACTATAACCCGTGCCTTCGGCAGACCAAGACCCAACTCCAGGTTGTCGATGGCTCTCATGTTCTTGGCTATTTTTTGGAAACCTACAAAGCCCAAGTTGTATCCGACAGCGATGTGATGGAGTTTTCCAGTACTAATATTGCTTTTGATTCTAGCGATACGCCTCAAGAAACTACCTGCTCCGATTTCGATGCTCTCGGTCGAATGAGAAGGCAAACTATAGAGTTGACTGCAACCAGCAAGGCGACTAGCAGCTGGGATTATGATGTGTTTGGTCGGGTAGTCAAACAAACGCTACCTGATGGTAATTACATTCTGACTCAGTATGATCCGAGTACTAGTCGTAATCTGGTTTCGAGTCTGAAGATCGTAGATGTCAGCGCAAGTCCCTATCCTGTTACCTACGATCTCGGTCTTCAAAAATTTGATGGTCTGGGACGCTTGATCAGCCAAAGCTCCGGTGGTCGCACACAGACACTAACTTATAATAAGGACAATTTCAGCTCGAGCCCGAACTCGACTACGGACAGTCAGGGAATAGTCATTAATTATGGTTATATTAAAGAACTAGGGAATCAGCTGGCCAGCCTCAAGAGCACTGGGGCTGCTGTGCAACAAGACTTTGCATATGGCAAGACTGGTGAACTCATTGAGGCAGATGAAAGTGGCGGTATGAAACGAAGCTATTCGTACACGGCATCTGGCTTTTTGGAACAGGAGGTTTTTACTCCTGTATCTGGTTCAGCATTGGCAGCGGATTACACCTGGTCTTTACAGGGGGCTCTTCTTTCATATACGGATGTTGCTGGGAATTTACAAACCATATCGCTTGATAAGTTTGGCCGGACTAAAAGTATTTCTGATCCTGCTGTATCAGTGAGTCTCTCATACGACTTTGCCGGGCGAATGTATAAGCAGGATGCAACGGATACTAAGACAGGCCAAGACATGACGACGCTGCTGGAGTTTGATGATTTTGGACGGGAGACTAAGCGTACACTGTCTACTGCCAAGCAGGCTCAGGTTTTACTGTCTGTTACTCAGTCATATAACTTGAATGGGCAACTGGCAACCCGCACTGCGACAGACTCCGAGGGCAATATTTTGCGTGACGAGCAGTTTGTGTACGACTTGTGCAGTCGTCTAGTAGTTTACAGTGTTGCTGGGTCTCAGCCTCCAGTTGACGGGTATGGTCAGATAATTTCAAAGCAAAGCTTTGAATACGATGTGCTGAACAATATTACTCAATGCACCACCGTGATCGTTGGTGGAGAGAGTGATGTTGTGAGTTTTTCCTACAGTGAAATTGATCCCGCGCAACTATCGAGTTTAACTCGTACAAATTCCAGCGCTCCCATTGTCCTCTCTTATGATCAGAATGGCCGAATGACCAAGGACGAAGCAGGGAGAAGCTTGAGTTACGATGTTCTTGGTCGGCTTAACACTGTTGTAGAGCAAGACTCCATTGTCGCGACTTATGCTTATGACGCTTTGGATATGCTGATTTCACAGAGACTATCTGGCAACGACATTCGCCAGCTTTACTATCGTGGAACCACTCTGGTCAATGAGATCAATGTACCTCAAGGTAAACAATCACGGTTTGTCAGACTGAACAATACCTGTCTGGGCGTCAGTGATGATGAGCTGTGATTTTTATAAATAATCTTGTTGTTTGGAGTGAGTTAAATGTCATTTAAATTGATTGGTTCTGACGATATGAATAGCGCGCTGTTGGCGCTATCTGGTAGCGGGCAGCAAAATATTGCTTATGCACCTTACGGCAGTAAAAATTTCAATTCGGTGGACGCTCCGTTGCCAGGTTTTAATGGTGAGCGCACTGATCCGATAAGTGGTGTGTCCCATCTGGGGAATGGCTACAGGGCGTACAACCCGGTTCTGATGCGTTTCAACTGTCCAGATAGCTATAGCCCTTTTGGGGCAGGTGGAGTGAATGCCTATGCTTATTGTGCTGGTGATCCAATAAACAGAGCTGATCCTAGTGGCCATATGAGCTGGCAAGCGGGTGTGGGGATTGGTTTAGGTGTACTGAGCATTGTTGCAGCCATCTTTACCTGTGGTACATCTATTGCTGCGGCGGGAGGGGTAATGGCAGCAATACGAAGTGCTCGCCGAATTGCATTAATTGCGGGAGCTGCAGGTATAGCAGCTGATGCAACAGGTATTGCAAGCGCTGCGACGGAAGAGAGTAATCCTCATGCGTCTGAGGTATTGGGCTGGGCCTCCTTTGGCCTGGGAATGGTCTCGTTGGGAGCAAATGTCGCGGACGGGGTACACCAGCGAAGCCTCAAGAGGGACTCTAATGAGTCCATGAGTGGTTCAGTCGAAAGTAATATGAGTATCGAAGGTGAGGGGGAGTACCATCCAATAAGTGGAGAAACCTTAAGAAACACCAAGGCTGATTTCTTTGATGTTGAAGAAAATCTTGCTGTGGGGAATATAAGGGATGGCAAAGCCAGAACGACTCAAATTAAATCTAGTCAAGATTTAAGGGTGCTTAGGGATAAAAGCAAAGCCCACAAGTTTGTTTTTAATCGAGAAGGTGCATTAATGGTAGGAAGCATTGATGACAAAATGGATCCGAAAATAATGTCGCATCCTTATTTGGCGTTTTCCGCTGGGAACTCTGAAGTAATTAGCGCAGGATATATGTATCGACAGGGGAAGAGCATTTATCTGGTTAACCACTCCGGGCACTATAGGCCGAATATTAGCTCTTTAGAACCTGTTCAGGATTATATTGAGTCTCTAGGCTTCAATTCAAAAAAGGTAACGGCTGAGAGTCTTGGTCACGGGTTTCTGAAATTTGGCCTGAAATTTATTCCCTAGTAATAGCTGGGAATACAAGGCATATTATGAGAAAAAACCAAAACACTCCAATAGAGGTCAATCTGTTGAGATTGGGGGTAATTACGAGGTAAGATAAGTAAGTCTGGGTTGGCGGATATTCAACTGAAGACTCCGCCGATCTAAATTAATCAGGCTGCAGATAAAGCATTTAGATTCTCTACATGAAAAAGCAAGAAAACATCACTCGTTCTTGATTTTTCTTGGGCAGGAAGTAGGTCATGTCCCAGATAAGACTTTGAATAATGCTGTTTGTGGGGTTTAGTTGTTTGCAGAATCCGGAAGTCCATAGAAGTAAGAGTTTATATTTTGTTAAGAGGCTTTCCTGAAGTGCTACATTTTTCCGCGACCAGTCATGTTCAATGACCCACAGATCATCCCCAATAGATCCCCCTTATGATCATGCGTAGGCGTAGTCCAGTACTGGATGATCATAGGTTGTCCAGCAATATTCAGTACCAGATTACCGCTGTTAGGTTTGGCCTGTTGAGTCATGAGCAGATACTGACTCCTGAAATCTTCTAGTTCATCAAATAGAGGCCAACCTAGCTCGGCGATCTGCTTGCCATATACTTCGGCCTGACTCTTGCCAATAAAGTCACAGAACGCCTGGTTGCAAAATATCAAGCGTCCTTGTGCATCACATGCATGTATCTGCAGGAGCATGGAGGTGACTATGGAGTGGGATATATAAAGCTCATTTTCGATGTTTAATGTTTCGTGCAATGCGGGGCGAAGTTTTCGTGTGCTGCTTTCCCCGTGATTGAAGCTGTTTCGATTGTAGATTTCGATCACTTCAATCAAGGAGGTTACATTGAGCTTTTGCATCAGCCGCGTCTTGTACGTGCTGACGGTTTTAAAGCTGATGGACAGCAGGTTGGCTACGCCTTGATTGCTCAGCCCCTGTGCCAGATATTGCAATACGGTCAATTCGCGTTCGGATAACTGGTGTAAAGCCTCATTCTCTGAGGGGTTGGCTGCGAGTAATCCTCCGGCACCAACAGGAAAATAACTGCGCCCGGAGAGGGCGGCCTTTATACCTCTATCAAGTTCTTCTAGGTCATCGTCTTTGCTCACAAAGCCGAAGGCACCTGCTTGCAGGCAGCGCCCGGCAAAATACTCCGCATTCTCGGAGCTGAATACCAATATCTTGAGGCTGTCGTTGCGTACCCGCATTCTCCGGATCAAATCCAATCCACCCATTTTTCGGGTATTGAGTTCCAGGATTACAAGGTCCGGGCGCAGTTCTCGATGTACTGTAAGGGCCTCCAGTCCGCTCCCTGATTCTGCGACAATCTCGTGTCCCTGTTTTTCAAGTCTTGAGCGAATGGCATATCTAATAATTGGATGAGAATCAATAATCATGATTCGGCCCATCTATCCACTCCTTTATTGAATTTTGTGCTTCCGCGTGTAACCAAGAATTAAGCGACTAGCCTGTTGATCCGTTGCGTCACGGTTATTGTCTGGAGCAATAAGTTTGACATTGTACTCAATATCTCCGACCCGCTCTAGCAAAGCGTAGGTAGGAATCCTCCTACAGACTTGCTCTATGTGTTTGTGGTTAACGATGTTTATTTGATATTTGCATGGAGTCTGTATTGCGCGACATGAAAAACAGGAGCCCGATCCCATACAGTTGCTCCGGGTTCTATATGTCGTACTCGATCAAGCACTTCTTGGTATCTATTTTTACCCGCATTGAATATTAAGGTGTCGGGCCAGCGCTCCGAACCGAGGATGTTGGCTTAGTCTAGTGAGGGTTGGATATTCACACTTGGCTGCACCACAGCCGATAACGCGTCTAACGACGACTCTTTTGTTTGGATTGGAGAGTTGGACTTACTGTCGGCAGATTGCACGAGGATCCTGGTTAACTGATGAAGATTTCCAGTGGTGCCAGCAGCTACAACGTCGGTGGTGGCGAGGTGTGGGTGTTGGTCGATTATCTGTTGACTGTCTTCTGATTGCTGAGCGCTAGGCAGGCCGGCATGGAGTCGCGTGCTCGCTTGAGTACACCCTGATCATGAGTGCAGCCGGCATCCCGATACGGCTCTGTTGACGGCAGAGATGATGGCAACTTAACATCGTGATATCACTTTGATGTCATCGTATCTCGAGGGATCGAACATGCTCTCACCCGCCCTCGCGGGGAGGTTGTGCCTGGCTTTGCTGTGCCTGACTCCGCTGCACCTTGTTTATGCCGCTCCCACCCCCGGTGACACCGACCTGATTCGCGAACGCCAGGACCGCCTGCTCGAAGAGCAGCGCCGGCGCCTGGAAGAACTCAAGGAGCTGCCCGGTAAAGAGGCTGCTCCCACCGCGCCGACCGCACCTGCCGACACCCGCTGTTTCCCGATCAAGGACATCGAGCTCAAGGGTGCCGACAGCCTGTCCGCCAGCGAGCAAGCGCGCCTGCTCAAGCCCTATATCGGTCAGTGCCTGGGTGTCAGCCAGCTCAACGAGCTGCTCAAGGTCATCACCGACTACTACCTCGAGAAGGGCCTGGTCACCAGCCGTGCCTACCTGCCACAGCAGGACCTGTCCGGCGGCCATTTGAAGGTGCTGGTGGTCGAGGGCCGGCTCGAAGGCTTGAAAGGCGCCGCCGACAGCCAGCTGTCCGAGCGCGAGCTGGCCATGGCCTTTCCCGGCCAGGTCGGCGCGCTGGTCAACCTGCGGGAAATCGAACAACTGGTGGATCAGCTCAACCGCCTGCCGTCGAACCAGGCGCAAATGGAGCTGGCCCCCGGCAAAGAAGTGGGTGGCAGTGAAGTACTGGTCAAGAACACCGCGCAAAAGCCCTGGCGGGCCGGGCTGTCGCGCAGCAACGACGGCCAGCGCAGCACCGGCGAGCAGCAGTGGGGCACCACCTTCGATTGGGACAGCCCGCTGGGGCTGGCCGATCAACTGATGTTGCGCGGTGGCCACGATGCCATGAGCGACCACCAGCACACCTCCAACAACGCCATGCTTTCTTACAACCTGCCCTGGGGCTGGTGGAACTTCAGTTACACCTACAGTCAGAGCGAGTACCGCTCCCAGGCCCAGGCCAACGGTTTCAACTTCAAGCAGACCGGCGACAGCCAGAACCACCAGTTGCGCGCCGAGCGGGTGATCCTGCGTGATGCGGTGAGCAAGACCTCGCTGAATGCCGGCCTGGCCTACCTGCGCACCAACAACTTCATCGAAGACAGCAAGCTCAAGCTGAGCAGCAACCGCCTCAGCGAAGCCCAGTTCGGCATCAATCACGGCCGGCGGGTCGGCGGTGCCTTCGTCAACCTCGACCTGGGCATGCAGAACGGCATCGGCGCCTTCGACGCCCAGGACAATGGCCACCCCGGGCCCGGGGAGCCGAATGCGCGCTACCGCAAATACAGCGCCACCCTGAGTTACCTGCAGCCGTTCAAGCTGTGGGGCGAATCCCTCAGCTTCAGCAGCCTGATGACCGGCCAGCGCAGCGAAGACGTGCTGTTCAGCCCGCAGCGCACCAGCCTCGGCGGGCAGTCGTCGATTCGCGGGTACAAGGATCAGTCGCTGTCCGGCGACAGCGGCGGTTACTGGCGCAACGACCTGCGCTGGAGCCGTCCCGTGACCCTCGGCTGGCTGCGTCCGGTGTTCGCCGAGTACGGCAGCAGCCTGGGCTACGACCAGGGCGTGATCCGCGGCGACCGCTACAACGGCGAGCAGCACGGGCGCCTGTCGAGCAACTCCCTGGAACTGTTCGCCCGCGGCCAGCACCTGGCGACCAGTGTGACCTTCGCCCATTCCCTTGAGCGTCCGGATGTCCTGAGCGAGCGCGAAGCGCCGATCTACTTCCGCCTGGACCTTCTCCTCTAAATCGCGTTTTTTCGAGACTTCGATATGGACGTTCGCCAATTTGCCTTCCTGGCCCGTCAGCCTTCGGCTGCCCTGAAAACCCGCGAGCACTTCTGGGGCATGCCCAAGCGCGGCCTGGCGTTCATCCTGGCCAACGCCATGTTCTGGCAACCGCTGTGGGCCCAGGCGGAAGGCATAGTGGTCAGCGCGCCGGGCACCAGCCTGGGGCAGGCGGGCAACGGCGTACCCATCGTCAATATCGCCACGCCCAATGGCAGTGGCCTGTCGCATAACCAGTTCCACGACTACAACGTCGGTCAGCAGGGCGTGATCCTCAACAACGCCACCGACCGCACGCAGAGCACTCAACTGGGCGGGATCATTGTCGGCAACCCGAACCTCAAGGGCGTCGCGGCGCAAACCATCCTCAACGAAGTCAACGGCGGCAGCCCCAGCCAACTGCGCGGCTACACCGAGGTGGCGGGGCAGTCGGCCCATGTGATCGTCGCCAACCCTTATGGCATCAGCTGCAACGGCTGCGGTTTCATCAACACCCCGAAAGCCACCCTGACCACCGGCAAGCCGGTGATCGAAAACGGCCAGCTCAGCCGTTATCAGGTCGATCAGGGGCAGGTGACCATCGAGGGCAGCCTGCTCAATGCCAACAACGTCGACCGCTTCGAGATCATCACCCGCAGCGCCAAGATCAATGCCGAGATCCAGGCGAAAAACCTGACGATCGTCACCGGCCGCAACGATGTCGACGCCCGCACCCTGAACGCCACCGCCCGCGCCGACGACGGCAGCGCCAAGCCGGAACTGGCCATCGACTCTTCGGCCCTGGGCGGCATGTACGCCGGGGCGATCAAGTTGGTGGGGACCGAAGCCGGGGTCGGGGTAAAACTCGACGGCAAGCTGATCGCCAGTGGCGGCGATATCCAGCTCGATGCCAACGGCCAGCTGCGCATGGCCGAGACTTCGGCCTCCGCGGGGGCGGTCAAGGTCAAGGCGGCCAGTCTCGATGCCCAAGGTCCGGTGCATGCCGGCAGCACCCTCGATGTGCAAACCCAAGGCGACCTGAACAACCGACAAAACCTGACCGCGCGCGACAGCATCAGCCTGAGCGCCGGCGGCCGCCTGACCAACAGCGGCATCATCGAAGCCGGGGTCAATACCGACAACAGCCGCAATGCCAGCGGCGATGTCAGCCTGAGCGCGCAGGCCCTCGACAACGGCGGCAAGAGCGTGATTGCCAGCCGTAATCTGAGGGTCACCACCGTGCAGACCCTGAACAACCAAGGCGGGACCTTGAGTGCGGGGCAGAGCGCTAACGTCACCATTGCGACCCTGGATAACCAGAACAAGGGCCGGGTGCTGAGCAGCGGCAGCCTGAGTCTGAATGCCAACCAGTTGCTCAATAGCCAGGGCGGGCTGGTGAGCAGCAATGGTGAACTGGTCGCCAACCTGGCTGCGCTGGGTAACGGTGGCGCTGAGATTTCCAGCCTCGCCGGGGTGACCTTGAATCTTGCCTCCCTGGATAACGTCGCCGGCCTGATAGCGGCCGGTAGCGCTCTGAGTATCAATGCCAGCGGTGTCGTCAACAATCAGGGCGGTACCCTGAGCGCGAAACAGAACGCGGACATTCGTGCGGGCACCCTGGATAACCAGAACAAGGGCCGGGTGCTGAGCAGCGCTAGCCTGAATCTGAATGCCAACCAGTTGCTCAATGGCCAGGGTGGGCTGGTGAACAGCAAGGGTGAGCTGGTCGCCAACCTGGCTGCGCTGGGTAACGGTGGCGCTGAGCTTTCCAGCCTCGCCGGGGTGACCTTGAATGTTGCCTCCCTGGATAACGTGGCCGGTCTGATAGCGGCCGGTAGCGCTCTGAATATCAATGCCAGTGGTGCCTTCAATAACCAGGGCGGTCGCTTGAGTGCTCAACATGACCTGCAGCTGGTCGCTGCTTCCCTGAACAACAGCCAACAAGGCTCGATCATCAGTCAGGGCGCCTTGGGGCTGACGACGCAGGGGGCACTGGACAATCATCAGGCCGGCAAGATCCAGAGTGCCGGCAGTGCGCTGATCAACAGCGGCAGCCTGGATAACCATCAAGGGGGCGTGCTGGGCAGCAGCAACGCTCTGAGCCTGACCAGCGGCCAAGTGAATAACAGCGAAGGTGGGCACATCACCAGTGCCATGGCCCTCTCTGCCAGTGTCAGCGGTCTGGACCAGCACGATCAGGGCCTGTTGAGCGGTGCCGCGGGGCTGACCCTGGACCTGAACAACGGCGTGCTCAATAACCAGAACGCGGTGATCAATACACCGGGCGTGTTGCTGCTCAAGAACCTGAATGCAGTGGCCAACCAGAGCGGTGAAATCTCCAGCCATCAAGGTTTTACCTTGCAGGCCAGCAGCCTGGACAATACGGCTGGCAAGGTCCTCAGCGAGCAAGCCCTGACCCTGCGTATCGCCCGGGCCCTGGACAATACCGGGGCGCTGATTTCCGCCTCTGCCATCGACCTGAAGGCCGACAGCCTGAACAACCGGCAAGGCAAGATAAACGCTGGAGCAGGGCTGAACCTGCTGCTGGCCGGCAGCCTGAACAATCAGGGCGGCAAGCTGGGCGCTCGTGACATCAGCCTTCAAGTGGCGGACCTGGACAACCGCCAGGGGCAAGTGATCGGCGATGGGAACCTGACGCTGAACAGTCAGGGCGCGATCAACAATGCCACCGGCTCTATGACTTCCGGCCAGTTGCTGAACGTGCAAGGCGCGAGCCTCGACAACACCCAGGGCACGCTGCTGAGCAGCGCGGGCCTGACGGCGAAGATTGCCGGGCAGTTGCTGAACCAGGCCGGTCTGTTGTCAGCGAACGCTTTGCTGACCCTCGACAGCGCCAGTCTCGACAACCAGCTCAAAGGGCGGATCCTCAGCAAGGCCGGCGCCAACCTGAATACGGTTGGCGTCCTGGATAACCGCGGCGGCAGTGTCAGCGCCGGCGGCGTTCTGACGCTCAATGCCAACAAGGTGGATAACCGTGAGGGTGGTTCGCTGAATGCTGCCCAGGGGGTGGACCTGGGGATCGACAACCTCGACAACCAGGGTGGCAACGTCTCCAGCCAGGGCTACTTGAAGCTGACGGGGACGACGCTGAATAACAGCCATGACGGCAAACTGCTCGCCAATGACGACATCGATCTGACCCTCGTCCAACTCGACAATCAACTCAACGGCCAGTTGTCCGGGCAGGCGGGTGTACAGGTCAAGGCTGCGCAGCTGAACAACGGCCAGGGTGGCAATCTCTACGCCAAAGGCAAGCTGGACCTTGAGCTGAGCGGGCAGTTGCTCAACTCCCGAGGCACGCTCAAGGGCGATGGCGCCATTCTGCTCAAGGCCGGCAGCCTGAACAACGACGCTGGCCAGCTCTCCAGCGTCAAGGGCTTGCAGCTCACCAGCCTGGGCACCCTGAGCAACCTGGGTGGCAGCCTGACCAGCGGCGACACCCTGGACCTGGTCAGCGGCCAACTGAACAACGGCGCTGCAGGCAGTATCTCCAGTGCCAAGGCCCTGACGGCAAGCGTCAGCGGCCTTGATCAACAAGGCGGAAAACTGTTTAGCAGCGCCGCGCTGAGTCTCGATCTGAATAACGGTGAGCTCAATAACCAGGACGGTCTGATCAATGCCCCTGGCCTGTTACTGCTGAAAAATCTCAAGGGTGTCAGCAACCAGGACGGTGAGATTTCCAGTGACCAGGGCTTCACGCTGGCCGCGCAAGCCCTCGACAACACCGATGGCACGATTGGCAGTGAGCAGGCGCTGGTCTTGCGTGTCGAGCGCACCCTGAACAACCTCAGGGGGCTGGTGTCGGCCAATGGGCTGGAGGTGCATGCCGCCAGCATCGACAACACCGAAGGCACTATGGGTAGCGATTCGGGCCTGAGCCTGACCGTCGAGGAGGCGCTTACCAACCTCAACGGCACCTTGTCCAGCGCCGGTCTGTCGAGCCTTAAAGCGGCCAGTCTGAACAACACCCAAGGCCAGCTGACCGGGGATCTCGGGCTGAGCATCGATCTGAGCGGGGCACTGAATAACCAGGGCGGGATGCTCGGTTCCGGCAAGGCACTGACTCTGAATGCCGGCAGTCTCGACAACCGCGCCGAGGGCGTGTTGCTGGCGGTCGATGGCTCCCTGACAGGCACGGTCGTTGGCGCTTTCGATAACCGTGAGCTGGGAAAACTCAGAGCCGCCGGTGGCATCGAGTTGACTGCCGGTAGCCTGGATAACCGTGGCGGCAGCCTGTCTGGCAAGGATCGGCTGACCCTGCGCAGCGACCTGGCGGATAACCGGGGAGGGCTGATCCGGGCCGACAAGGACTTGAAGTTGCTGGTCGGGCAGTTGGATAACCGCGATAAGGGCGTGGTGAGCGGCAAGGCTGCCATTGACTACCAAGGCTCGCGGCTGGACAACAGTGGTGGCCTGCTCAGTGCGGTCGGCCCGGTGACGCTCAAGGCCGAGGAAGTCACCAACAGCAAAGGTCGGATTGCCAGTCAGGTCGACCTGACCGCTACTGTCGATACCCTGAACCAGCAGGGTGGTGCGCTGGTAGCCCAAGGCAGTCTGTCGCTGACGGGCAAGGCCCTCGACAACCGTAACGGCGGCCTGGTGGGCAGCACCAACGCACTGACCCTGAATGTCGATCAGGTCGACAACCGCGCCGGGGAAATCTCCAGTACCGAAAACAGCCTGAGTTACACCGGTCAGCACCTGGACAACAGCGATGGCGGCAAGCTGCTGTCCGCAACCGACCTGCAGCTGACGGTGGCGCAGTTGATCAACCAGAGCAAAGGCCGACTGTTCGCCAAGGGCAGCGCAGGCCTGACGGGTACCCGGTTCGACAACAGCAGCGGTAGTTTTTCCGGCCTCAAGGGGCTGGACATTCGTCTCGATGGGGCTCTGCTCAATAACGCCGGGTTGCTCAGCAGCGAAGCGGGATTGACCCTCAATGTCGCCACTCTGGATAACACTAAAGGCAAGCTCGGCAGCGCCGGCGCCTTGTCGGTCACCAGCCTGGGTGCGTTGCTCAACCAGGGCGGCTCGGTCCTCGCCGACCAGGGGCTGACCCTGGCCAGTTCCAGTCTCGATAACAGTCAGAGCGGTGTGATCAACGGCAAGGGCGCGACCCATGTCACCACCGGCATCCTGGACAACAGCCAGGGTGGCCACCTCACCAGCGACGATACGCTGGACCTCAGTGCAACCCAGGTCGACAACGGCGCCAGCGGCCGCATTGCCAGTGAAAAGACCCTGACGGCCAAGGTCACCGGCCTGGATCAACAAGGAGGCGAATTCTTCAGCAAAACCCAACTGAACCTGGACCTGAACAACGGCCGGCTCGACAACCGCAAGGGTCTGATCAATGGTCCGGTGCTGGTGCTCAGCAACCTCAAGGACGTCGCCAACCAGAACGGCGAAATCTCCAGCGCCCAGGCCTTCACGCTCGCCGCGCAAAGCCTCGACAACAGCGCTGGCAAACTGCTGAGCAAGCAGGGCCTGACCTTGCGTATCGCTCAGGCCTTGAACAACCAGAACGGGTCGATTTCCGCAACGTCCCTCAACAGCCGAAGCGCCAGCCTGGACAACAGCCATGGCCTGATCAGCAGCCGTGGCGAGGTCGACCTGGGCGTGACTCAAACCTTCACCAATCAGAGTGGCACCCTGGTCGGCGACGGGGCAGTGCTGCTGGCCGCCAACAGCCTCGACAACCGCGACGGCTCGGTCGCCGGCAAGGCCGACGTTACGGCCACCATCACCAGCCTCGACAACCAGAACGGGCAATTCATCGCCAGCGGCGCCCTGGGCCTGACCGGCAGCGTGCTCGACAACCGCCAGAGTGGCCTGGTCGGCGCTACAAAAGCGCTGAAACTCGAGGTGGGCAGTATCGACAACCGGGGTGGCGAGCTCTCCAGCAGCGCCGACATTGGCCTGACCGGCAAGCGCCTGGACAACAGTGACAGTGGCCAGATCATTGCGGCCATGGGCTTGACCATGACCCTGGATCAGGTGCTCAACCGCAATCAGGG
Source organism: Pseudomonas sp. 22526 (assembly GCF_052044735.1). Lineage (NCBI taxonomy): Bacteria > Pseudomonadati > Pseudomonadota > Gammaproteobacteria > Pseudomonadales > Pseudomonadaceae > Pseudomonas > Pseudomonas sp. 22526. The sequence goes on along the minus strand of NZ_JBQENK010000005.1, from coordinate 203,443 downwards.
CCTGATCAATGGCAAGAGCGGTCTGACCCTGGATGGCCAGACCCTGGACAACACGGCGGGTCAATTGCGCAGTGGGCAGGATGTGCGCTTGGGCCTGGGCGGCGACCTGACCAACAATCAGGGATTGATCAGCAGCGAAGGCAAGCTCGACGTCACCAGCGCCAACCTGAGCAACACCGCTGGCAGCCTGTCGAGTGCCGGTGCGTTGAAGGTCAAGGCCAGCGCAGCGCTAGGCAACCAGGGTGGGCAACTGGTCAGTGACAGTAGCATCGAGCTGAGCAGCGCCAGTCTCGACAACCGTCAACAAGGCGTGATCAGCAGCAAAGGCTCGATGGGGGTGACCACCGGTGCTTTTGACAACAGCCAGAACGGTCGCCTGAACAGTGGCGACAGCCTGACTCTGGCGGCCGCCCAGGTCACCAACCGCAACGGTGGCGTCATCGGTAGCAGCAAGGCACTGACAGCCAACGTCACCGGCCTCGACCAGATGGGCGGCAAGCTCTTCAGCAACACGGGCCTCACGCTGGACCTGAACCAAGGTCAGTTGAACAACCAGACGGGCCTGATCAATGCCCCGTCGCTGGTGCTGCGTAACCTCAAGGGCATTGACAACCAGGGTGGCGAAATTTCCAGTGCCCAGGCTTTCAGCCTCACCGCTGACAGCCTCGACAACAGCAACGGCAAACTCCTCAGCAACCAGGCCCTGACCCTGCGAGTCAATCAAGCCCTGACCAACCTCAAGGGCCAGATCGCCGCGGCAGCCCTCGATGTAGGGGCCGACAGCCTGGACAACGCTGAGGGGGCGATTAACAGTCGTAGCGATCTGAAGCTGACTGTCGCGGGGCTGTTGAGCAACCAGAATAAAGGCCTGATCAACGCGACACAGAACCTGACGCTTGGCAGTGCTGACCTGAACAACCAGGGCGGTACCCTGCTTGGTGGCAGTGCCGTGACCCTGAATGCGATGGCGCTGAACAACAGCGCCAACGGCCTGATCAACAGCCAGGGCGGTCTGGCCCTGACCGCCAGCAGCCTGAACTCCAGCAACGGCGGTGAGGTTTCGGCCAAAGGCGATATCACGCTGAACCTGGGGGCGCTGACCCAGAACGGCGGGCGCTTGCTGGGCGACAGCGGCGTGCGTCTCGACCTGGCCAACACTGACCTCGACAATCGCAATGGCCTGCTGATCGCCAAAGGTCCGCTGACCATCAATCGCCTGCGGGACCTGAACAATCAGAACGGAGAGATTTCCAGCAGCCTGAGCACCAATCTTATTGGTCGTGTGCTGAACAATAACGGCGGCAAGCTGATCAGCAACAACCAACTGGGGCTGACCGGCGAGACCTTGCTCAACCAGGGTGGCCTGATCTCTGGCTGGCAGGGCCTGACAGTGACTGGGGGCAGCCTCGACAACCGCAACAACGGCACGCTGTCCAGCCGCAGTGGCGACCTGAATGCAAACATCAGCGGTGCATTGCTCAACAGCAGCGGCGGCGCGCTGGTCAGCCAGAAGGCGCTGAACGTCAATGCCGCCAGCCTGGATAACAGTGCCGGTATTCTGTCCAGCGGCGCCGGTCAGCAACTGACCGTTGGCGGCCTGCTGAACAATACCCAGGGTGGATCGATCGACAGCGGCGCTGCCCTGACGATGCAAGCCATGACCTTGAACAACGCCGGGACGATCAGCGCACAACAGGCCCTGGGTTTTACCGGCACGACCCTGGATAACACCGGCGGCAGCCTGGTCAGCAACGGCGCAGTGAACCTCGACCTGCTCGGCAGCCTGAGTAACACCAACGGCAAGCTCGCCAGTGGCGGACCGCTGGTGATCAGCCGTAGCAGCCAGATCAACAACCAGGGTGGCCAACTGGTCAGCCAGGGGCTGATGAGCGTGCTCGCTGGCGGCCTCGACAACCGCAATCGCGGCACTGTCGCGGCCAACGGCAATCTGCTCGCCAAGGTATCGGGCGCCGTGCAAAACAATGGCGACGGCCTGATATACAGCCAGAACGGTACCTTGGAACTGAGCGCTGCGAGCCTGGGCAATGCCAAGGGTACCCTGCAAAGCCAGGGCGCGATGGACCTGGCCGTGACGGGGGATATCGACAACCAGAGCGGTCGGCTCCTGGCCCAGAATGGTGACCTCAAGGTCAGCGCCACCAACCTCGATAACCGCGGCGGCACCCTCGCCAGCCTCAAGGGCGCGCTGGAAGCCCGTATTGTCGGCGTGTTGAAAAACGGTTATGACCTGAACAACAACCGCCAGGGCGGCATCGCTCAGGCCCAGCGCCTGAACCTCAGCGTATTGGGCGGTATCGATAACTACGGCGGACGTATTTCCGCCCAGAACGGCGATGCACTGATCACCACCGGCAACTTCGACAACCGTAACGGCGGCCTGTATGCCAAAGGGCTGGTCAAAGTCAGCGGCAATAACTTCGACAACAGCGGTGACAACGACGGCCAGATCGCCGGTAACCGGATCGACCTCAGCCTCAATGGTCACTTGAACAACCGTATGGGCATCATCGAGAGCGACAGCACCCTCAGCGTGCGTGCCGCCAGTCTCGATAACCAGACCGGCCAGCTTCGGGCCCTGGGCGCCGGTGGCAAGACCGACTTCCAGATCGGCGGCTTGTTCGACAACCGCAACGGCAAACTGGAAAGCGCCAACAGTGACCTGACCCTGAATGCCGCGGGCTTCCAGAACCAGGGCGGCAGCTTGTTGCATGTGGGCAACGGCACCTTCGATATCTCCACGGCCAACGTCACCAATGCCGGCGGCAGCCTCGTCACCCGTGGCGGGCTGACCCTCGCGGCTGATAGCTGGACCAACAGCAGCGTGATCCAGGCCGGGCGCCTGACCGTCAACGTCAACAACCTGATCCAGACCGGCAGCGGGCAATTGCTGGCCACCACCAGCCTGGTGGGCAACGGCGGTAACTGGACCAACGATGGCCTGATTGCCAGCGACGGCACGGCCAGCCTGACGCTGGGCGGCAGTTATAGCGGCAGTGGGCGCTACAGCAGCCTGGGCAGTCTCGGGTTGACGGCTGCTTCGATGAGCCTGGGCAGTGCGGGTAGCGTGGCCGGCGGTGGGAACTCGACGATCAGGATCGGCGGGCCGCTGAGCAACGCCGGGCGGCTGACGTCCAATGCCGGCCTGACCGTCGAGGCCGGCAGCCTTGTCAATTCCGGGACCCTGGGGGCTGCGCAGAACCTCGAGCTGAGAACCCCATCGTTGCTCAACGATCGCGGCCTGATTTTCAGCGGCGCGGATATGACGTTGGGGGTTGGCAATTTCACCAACCAGAACGGCGACCTGTACGGGCTCGGTAACGTATCTATCGGTGGTTACGGCGGCGCCGCTCGGGCCGCGGGGATCTACAACGTCTCCGGTTCCATGGAAAGCGGTGGGGCCTTCGCGCTCAACGCCGATGTGTTCCAGAACCGTACCGATGGCGCGGTGGCGTCGGGCAGTCGCAAGCTGGTATCGGGGTTTATCGCCAATATCTGTAATGACTGCAAAGGGAAGGTTTACACCTTCACGCTGGCGGCCCGTGAGGTCTACGAAAGTGTCGACAACGACACCAGCGCCTCGGCGCTACTGACAGCGGGCAAGGATCTCGTTTTCCAGGGCGGCACTTTTCTCAATAGCAAAAGTACTGTAAGCGCCGGCGGCAATATCAATATCACGGCCGACAGCCTGCAGAACATCGGCGCGCAGAACGGGACCATCGAGCGCACGCGCCTGTACAAGGTCTACGATATGGGCGCGGGTGCTACCGGGCGGCTTTTCTCCGATGTCCTGACGCCTTACAACCAGCGCAACAACCCTGATTTCCCTTATGTGTATTACCTTGATCTGGACGACAACATCCACAAGGCCATAGCTAAATCGGAGGATTACAGTGGGGGAGACGGTGAAAGCTATTCAGTGGTGTCTCTCAACAACGTCGCTACGGGGGCAGGCGTCGATACAAGCAGCGTCTATAACCGCGTATTTCCCGGCCTGGAGTACGGCTTCGAAAAGACGACGTTTTCCCAGTACGACCCGAACAACCTGCTTGAACTGCCGAGCCAGTTCTCTCAGTTCACAAAGCTCAAGGATGTGGAGATCGCCAAAGACAGTAGCGGCGCTGTCAGTACCATCGGTAGCCGCAATGCGGTGATCCAGGCCGGTGGCAATGTTTCGATCACCGCCACCCAGGATCTGCAGAACAGTGTCATCCACCAGGACTACAGCGCCAGCGGTGGCACCAACAAGGTCGCGGATACCCGGGTAAACGGCACCGGCACCACTGTTGTCAGGCTCAACAGCCAGCTACCTCCCGATCTGGCCCAGCAACAAGTCAACCCGCTGAGCCTGCCCGGCTTCACATTGCCGACAGGGCAAAACGGCCTATTCCGCTTGAGTGGGCAGGGTGGATCGGCTCAACAGGCGACCCAGGCCAATATCGGGCCGCAAAACTGGACCATGGGCAGCGCCTCGGTCAGCAGTGCTCAGCGTCAACAGAACCTGCCGGATATCCAGGCGCGCAGTTTCCAGATCGATGATGTTGCCCAGGTGGCTTCCAGCGATCGGCAACTGACCCGGGTCACCCGTCAGGCCACCGACAGCAACCTGAGCGCCAGCGCGATCGACGTCAGCGCCCCTGTCGACAATGGCGGCACCCTGGCGTTGTCAGGTCATGAAGGCAATGCTGGCGCGATCACCCAGGTGGGAGCCGTGCATGTCGAGGAGGCCAGCCATAGCGCGGTCGCCACAGGGCCTGACCTGAGCGTGCCAGCGCTGCCGCTCAACCAGCGTGATCCGTTGGCCAGCGTGACCTCGCCTGTTGTTGGGAGCGTACCGACCGGCGCTGTCCCCGCAGTGGCCAATCCAGTAGTCGCCACTCCAGTGGCCAGCCAGGCCGTGGCCCGCGTTCAAGGTCTGCCGGATACCTCGTTCAAGCCGAACCCGCAGAAGTACCTGATCGAAACCAACCCGGTACTCACCGATCTCAAGCAGTTCATGAGTTCGGATTACCTGCTGGCAGGCCTCGGTTACGACCCGGACATCAGCGCCAAGCGCCTGGGTGATGGCTTTTACGAGCAACGCCTCGTGCAGCAAGCCATCACCGCGCGTACCGGCCAGGCATTTCTCGCTGGGCAGAACTCCAACGAGGCTCAGTTCAAGTACCTGATGAACAATGCCATCGCCAGCAAGGATCAACTCAACCTGTCGGTCGGCGTGACCCTCACGTCGCAACAGGTTGCGGCGCTGACCCACGATATCGTCTGGCTCGAAGAGCATGAAGTGAACGGCGAGAAGGTGCTGGTGCCAGTGCTGTACATGGCCCAGGCCAACGATCGTCTCGGCCCTACCGGTGCATTGATTGCCGGTAACGACGTGAGCCTGATCACCGGCCAGAACCTCGACAACGTCGGTACCTTGCGCGCCACCAACAACTTGTCTGCCACGGCGGGCAAGAACCTGGTCAACAGCGGGCTGATCCAGGCCGGCAATCGCCTGGACCTGCTGGCGGCCAACGACATCACCAACAAGGCGGGCGGCATCATCGCCGGTCGTGACGTGACGATGAACGCGATCAGCGGTGATGTGCTCAACGAGCGCAGTGTCACCTCGGTGGACAGCGTGGTACGGGGCTATTCGCACAAGGACTATGCAAACAGCGCCGCGCGTATCGAAGCCGCCAACGACATGGTCATTTCCGCCGGTCGTGACATCACCAATCCCGGCAGCGTTCTGCAAAGCGGCCGGGACATGAGCCTGAGCGCGGGGCGCGACGCCAATCTGGTGTCCACCCAGCTCAGCAACAGCCTGGCGCTGGGCAAAAACCACTACAGCAGCGATATCACCCAGATCGGCTCCGAGGTCAGCGCCGGCCGCGACCTGACAGTGAAGGCCGGTCGCGATATCAACGCCATCGCCAGCGAGATCGAAGCCAAACGCAATATCGCCATGGCGGCCACCGAGAACCTGACGCTGTCCTCGGCGGCTGACGAGCGGCACTCCTACGAAAAAACCAAGAAAGTCACCCGCCAGGAAGACCATGTCAGCCAGATCGCCACGACCCTCAGCGCCGGTGGCGATGTGGACCTCAGTGCGGGCAAGGACATGGCGCTGATCTCCAGCCGTATCACCGCCGGCGATGAAGCCTACCTGGTGGCCGGCGACAACCTCGAACTGCTGGCGGCGCAAGACAGCGACTACTCGCTGTACGACAAGAAGAAAAAAGGCAGTTGGGGCAGCAAGCAAACCAAACGTGACGAGCTCACCAAGATCACCCATGTCGGCAGTGAGATCTCGACTGGAGGCGATCTGACGCTGGTCAGCGGCGGAGACCAGAAGTACCAGGCGGCGAAGCTGGAGAGTGACCAGGACATCACTCTGCAAAGCGGTGGGGAGATCACCTTTGAAGGGGTGAAGGACCTGCATCAGGAGAGTCACGAGAAGAGCAGCAACAGCCTGTCGTGGACCAGTGCCAAGGGTAAAGGCAACACCGATGAAACCCTGCGACAGAGCGAGCTAGTGGCCCAGGGACAATTGGCGATCAAGGCGGTCGATGGCCTCAAGATCGACATCAAGCAGATCGACCAGAAGTCGGTGAGCCAGACCATCGATGCCATGGTGCAGGCAGACCCTCAACTGGCGTGGCTCAAGGACGCCGAAAAACGCGGTGATGTGGACTGGCGCAAGGTGCAAGAGGTTCACGAAAGCTTCAAGTACAGCCACTCCGGTCTCGGCCAGGGGGCGATGTTGGCAGTCATCATCATTGTGACAGCGTTGACAGCCGGTGCTGCAAGCGCCGCATTGGGCACTGCTGCCGGGGCTACTGCAGGCTCCGGGTCGGCCATGGCGGCTGCCGGTACTTCGCTTGCCGGAACGGCGACTGCAGCCGGTTGGGCCAACGTTGCGGCCACAGCAGTGGTGACATCTGCCGCCAGCGGTGCGGCGATCAGTACGATCAATAACAAAGGCAACCTAGGTGCAGTTGTTAAGGACGTCACGTCCAGCGACAGTCTGAAAAATTACGCGGTTGCCGGTGTGAGTGGTGGTCTTGCCGGGGCAAATGTCGGTGTCCGTCTGGCAGTCAATTCAGCCCTGAAAACAGTTGTAAATGGAGGGAAGTTCAAGGACAACCTAGGCCAGGCTGCAGTGGGATTGGCGGCGGATATGCTGACTGGAGCGATCTACGAGAAAGTTGGCGACAGTCTGGTAGGAAGCGGTTTACCAACGAAGGTAGCGGTCCATGCCATTGTCGGTGGTCTGATTGGTGAGGCCGCAGGGGGGGATTTTGCTACCTCTGCGTTGGCGGCTGGTGCCAACAAGGCCCTGATCCAGATGGTAGGGGACAAGATTTTCCCTGGCGTCGCTCATGAGCAAGTGCTGGCAATGACTTCTCAGTTGCTCGGCATGACGGTTGCGGCTGCAGCCGGAGGGAGTGAGAAGGATCAGCAGGTTGCAGGTTGGGTGGCGCAGCAGGGGACGGTTTACAACGAACTGAAGCATAAGGAGGTGGAAAACCTCATTGAAGAGGGTAAGGCCTGCCTGGCCACTAATACCTGCGACAAAGTCAGAGATAAATATGCAGATCTGAACGACGCTAACGCAAAGCGTTTGGAGGCGATCTGCGGAACGGACCCTACTGCATGTAAAACCGAATATAGCGATTGGGTTGCGAACTATCAGAAAACCAACGAGCTGATCTCACAAGCACGAACCTCTAATGACGTACCTGAGGAGGTGAAGCGTATGCTTGGGGCGGTTCAGTTGATGAATACAAACACCCAAATTCGTCTTGCAGGGGCAGGGATAGTCCAGGGAGCTCTGCAGTCAGTCAGTGATGCTGCTGGCCAAATAGGTGTTGAGGTTAAGCCTGATACGCTAGGGACTATTGCCAAATGGACGGCTATACTTTTTGGGGTTAAAAATGCAGCAGGTGAAAAAGGGGGCGCTCTCGTAACTAAAGGAAGCGAGGTCACTCCAGAAATTATCCAGAAAGCATTAAAAGGCGATAAAACTATCAGTGCGCAAGAAGGTGTTTCCCTACCGGCTATTCAGCGATACGTTGACAGGCTCCTTAAAGGAGATATTGCTCCACCAATTAAGATGGATGGTGATGTAATTGTTGACGGTAATCATCGATACATTGCGGCTAAGATACTCGGTAGAGAGCTTGAAGTGAATCCTGGCGTATTGACTGACTACAAGGCGAGTAAGAAAAGACCAACCGTTAATCTTGAGATTTCACCTTTGGATTGGGGCAATAAATGATTACTGTAAGATTTGAGACAGGTGATTGTCTGGAGCTTTCTATTGAAAGCTTTGTTGGTGCGGATCTTAAAGGTATTAATTTTCATCGCGCCATATTTGAGTATTTAGATTTCAGTGGTGCTGATTTTACAGGTGATGATTTAAGGAATTCTGTTTTTTATTTTTCTGTATTGAATAATGCGAAGATGAAAAATGCTTCATTGGTTAATGCGATATTGACGGGGTCTAAAATGAGAGGGGTCGATCTTTCTGAGTCGTTACTTATGTATTCTGATTTCTCTAAGGTGGACTTAAGCTTAGCGAATCTAAAAAATTCGAATGTAGAGGGGGGGGACTTTCGAGGCGCTGATTTGTCCGGGGCGGACGTCAGTGTTCTAGGGTTAGATAGGTGTAAGCTTCAAGGGGCCTTATATAATGGTGCGACGATCTGGCCGGAAAATTTCAATCCCAATAATCATGGTCTGTTAAAGCGGGAAAGTGGCACTGGTCCCCTATTGTAATTCTCCTAAATGTAAATGGAGGCTAGGCAAGGCGAAGGCAAAAAAGGCCGAAAAGTGTAAGGATTTTTACTGTTCTAGACAGAAGTTGGGGCAGGCCGTAGTTCTATTGTTTAGAGGCTTGGTACTTTTGATTTTGGTCTTGCTCCTATTTGTGTGATGATGTTTCAAAGATGTGGATGAGAGATTGAGGCTACTATGCGCACAGCTTGCTAAGATGGATTCTGCTCAGGCTGTCGACTGGTTGATTGATAAGTATCCTATGGACGCTATTGATTACGGGGAGGCGATTTTGTTAATTCCTCACCGTACTTGGAAACGATCTGATCAAAGGCGGTTAGCGCAATATTATTTTGAAAAGTTACCTTTTTCTGGGTCGAGAGGGTATGAGTCCTTTGCATCAATTATGTCTACAAAGTTGATTATTGATTGTGTTAGAGGTTTTCTTCCAATGGAAGAGTCGAGGGTTGAGTTATTACTTTATTATTTGGTTCCGGCTTTAGAGCGGGCAGCAAAAAATGATGCGGATAGAAAAATAATTAGAGAGTTTGTTTCGGATGTTCAGTGAAAGTGTAAGGGGTTAGGTTTGATCTGATGAGCGCTGAGGATGTCAATGCCACGTGTGGAAAGGATGGCCGTCCTGAACCATTTGCCGCCTTTAATAAGAAGCATTACTATTCACGCCTCCCCACCCCTCAGCACAGCGCAATGACCCCCAAGCCGCCTCGCCGCCCAGGCTTTTTCGAGCACTACGAAGAGTTGATCGGTACCTGGACGCGTCGGCTGAAGAACCGTTCGCAGGCGGAGGACCTGGCCCATGACACCTTTGTTCGGGTGCTGGAGTCGGATGCGGCGGCGGTGCAGCAGCCGCGGGCGTATCTGCATCAGACGGCGCGCAATATTGCGGTGGATGCCTATCGCCGTGAGGATCGGCGCGGTGCCATGGAACTGGAGGCGGTGTATCAAGGCGCGTCGCCCAGCGGCGACCCGGAGCATTTCATGCATGCGATCCAGCTGGCTGACTCCATCGAACGGGCCCTTGGCGAGTTGCCGTTGAACTGCCGCAAGGTGTTCGTCTGGCAGAAGATCGAAGGGCTGACCCAGGCCGAGATTGCCCAGCGCCTGGGGCTGTCAAAAAACATGGTGGAAAAGTATATGATCCGCACCCTGCGGCATCTGCGCGAGCGCGTGGACGGGCCGCAGTGATGAATGCCATGACTTTCTCCCCCCAGCCCAACAGGATGTTCCATGACGCAGACTCGTGAGTGCGCGTGCGGGCAGGCGACGGTTCGCGATGAGGCGGCGCTGTGGTTTGTGCGCCTGCAAGAACCGGCGATCGATGCCGAGGAGCGGCAGCGTTTCGACGCCTGGCTGGCGGAACACGACGCGCACCAGGATGAATACCAACTGCTGCAAAGCCTATGGGCGGCCACCGACCTGGTGCCCAAGGCGCGTTTGCAGGCGCTGTGTGATGCCCCGAACCCGACCATCAAGCGGCGGCCGCTGCTGCGATATGCCGTGGCGGCCAGTGTGCTGGCGGTGGCTGTAGGCCTGGGGCTGTTCAGCGGCATGAACCAGTCCGCGCTGTACAACGCCGAGTTCGTCACGGCCCTGGGCGAGCGCCGCCATGTGGCCTTGCCCGACGGTTCCCAGGTGGACCTGAACAGCCGCAGCCGCTTGCTGGTGCGTTATGAGCAAGGCCAGCGCAGCGTCGAGCTGAGCGAAGGCGAGGCGATGTTCAGTGTCGAGCACGACAGCAGCCGGCCTTTTGTGGTGGCGGCGGGGGCCGGCAAGGTCAGGGTCACCGGCACCCGTTTCGATGTGCGCCGCGACGCCAGCCAGACCCGGGTCGCGGTGGAGCAGGGCAGGGTGAAAGTGCAGGGGCGGGACGCCGCGGACAGCGACTTCGTCAACCTGACTGCCGGCCTGGGCACTGCGGTCGATGCCCAGGGTAAAGTGGCTGCGGCCTATGCGGTCGATCCCCAGGTGCTGACCGCCTGGCGCAGTGGCAAGCTGGTGTTCAACAACGCCAGCCTCAGCGAAGTGGCCGCCGAGGTGTCGCGTTATCGCGAGCAGCCGCTGCGGGTTGGCAGTGAGGCGGTGGGCAGGCTGCGCCTGACCAGCGTGTTCAAGTCCGACGACACCGATGCGCTGCTCAAGGCCTTGCCGAGCATCCTGCCGGTGGCGGTGAAGACCCATGCCGACGGTAGCCAGGAAATAATTGCGCGATAGATTCAGGTTTTTTTCGAGTTCTTCGTCTTCTTGTCCAACTGCAACTGGTTTGCATTAACAGACGCATCTACTTGCGATCAACAGGACTGCTCGAACTTGAAACGCCTCGACCTGAATAACAACAATCCTTGCTCGCCCTCCACCCGCTGGCTGCCGCTGGCCCTGGCCCTGGCGGTCAGTGCCGCGCTGCCCCAGGCCCATGCCGAGCAGGCGCCGAGCGCCATCCATATCCAGGCCCAGCCGTTGGGCCAGGCCCTGAGCCAGCTGGGGCTGCAAACCTCGCTGCAGGTGTTTTTCAGCCCTGAGCTGGTGGCCGGCAAGCAGGCTCCGGCGGTGGACGGCAACCTGTCGCCGGAGCAGGCGTTGCGCCAGTTGCTGCAAGGCAGTGGCCTGCAATACCAGATCGATGGCGGCTCGGTGACCCTGAGCCCGGCGCCGTCGGCGGCGGGTGACGGCCCTTTGGAACTGGGCGCCACCAGCATCAGCGTGGTGGGTGACTGGCTGGGCGACGCCAACGAAGCGGTGGTGCAGAACCACCCGGGTGCGCGCACGGTGATCCGTCGTGAAGCCATGCTCGAGCAGGGCGCGATGAACGTCGGCGACGTGCTGCGTCGGGTCCCGGGCGTGCAGGTGCAGGACGCCAACGGCACCGGCGGCAGCGATATTTCCCTCAACGTCGGCGTGCGCGGCCTGACCTCGCGCCTGTCGCCACGCTCCACCGTGCTGATCGACGGCGTGCCGGCGGCCTTCGCCCCTTATGGCCAGCCGCAGTTGTCGATGGCGCCGATCTCCTCGGGCAACCTCGACAGCATCGACGTGGTGCGCGGCGCCGGTTCCGTGCGTTACGGACCGCAGAACGTCGGCGGGGTGATCAACTTCGTGACCCGGGCCATCCCGGAAAAAGCCACCGGGGAAATCGGCAGCACCCTGGAAACCTCCCAGCGCGGCGGCTGGAAGCATATCGACACGGCCTTCCTCGGCGGCACCGCGGACAACGGTATCGGCGCCGCGCTGCTGTACTCCGGGGTCAACGGCAACGGCTATCGCGGCAGCAACAACGGCAACGACATCGATGACGTGATCCTCAAGACCCATTGGGCGCCCACCGACCAGGACGATTTCAGCCTCAACTTCCACTACTACGACGCCAAGGCTGACATGCCCGGCGGCCTGACCCAGAAACAGTACGACGCCGACCCCTACCAGTCAGACCGCGACTGGGACAACTTCAGCGGTCGCCGGAAGGATGTGTCGTTCAAGTACCTGCGCCAGATCGACGATCGCACCCAGTTCGAAGTGCTGACCTACTACTCCGACAGCTTCCGCGGCAGCACCATCGCCGCCCGCGACCAGAAGACCCTGGTGTCCTATCCGCGCACCTACTACACCTTCGGCGTCGAGCCGCGGGTGTCCCATGTGTTCGACCTCGGCCCGACCACCCAGGAAGCCAGCGTCGGCATGCGCTACCTGAAAGAAGGCATGCACGAAGAGGCCAGCCGCCTGGCTTTGGTCAACAACCAGCCGGTGGTGCGTCCGGGCTCCGACGGCCATGTGTACCAGGACCGCACCGGCGGCACCGAGGCCACGGCCTTCTACATCGACGACAAGATCGACGTCGGCAACTGGACCATCACCCCGGGTATCCGCTTCGAGAACATCCGCACCGAATGGCACGACCGCCCGGTACTGGGTACCAATGGCGTGCGGGTCCAGGAGAAGCGCCGCGAGATCAACAGCAACGAGGCGCTGCCGGCGCTGAGTGTGATGTACCACATCTCCGATGCGTGGAAGCTGTTCGCCAACTACGAGACCTCGTTCGGCAGCCTGCAATACTTCCAGCTGGGCCAGGGCGGGGTGGGCGACCAGACCGCCAACGGCCTGAACCCGGAGAAGGCCAAGACCTACGAGATCGGTACGCGCTACAACGATGAGGTGTGGGGCGGTGAGTTGACGGCGTTTTACATCGACTTCTCGGACGAGCTGCAATACATCAGCAACGATGTCGGCTGGACCAACCTCGGCGCCACCAAGCACCAGGGGATCGAGGCTTCGGTGCACTACGACCTGGCCGCGCTGGACCCGCGCCTCGATGGCCTGACCGCCAATGCCGGTTTCACCTACACCCGTGCGACCTATGAAGAGGGCAGCTCGGCGTTCAAGGACCGTGACCTGCCGTTCTACTCGCGCCAGGTGGCGACGCTCGGCCTGCGTTACGACATCAACCGCTGGACCTACAACATCGATGCCTTCGCCCAGTCCAAGCAGCGCTCGCCGGGCAGCATGGTCAACGCCGACGGCAGCTTCAACGACAACTACATCACCGAAGGCAGCGCCGACGGCCAGTACGGCGATATGCCGGGCTACGTCACCTGGAACGTGCGTGGCGGTTATGACTTCGGTTCGCAGCTGTCGAACCTCAAGCTCGGCGCCGGGGTGAAGAACCTCTTCGACAAGCAGTACTTCACCCGCTCCAGCGACAACAACTCCGGCATCTACGTCGGCGCGCCACGGACCTTCTTCGTCCAGGCCAGCGTCGGGTTCTGATAGACCGCGTCGCGCCCATCGCGGGCAAGCCTCGCTCCTACANACAGAAGCGAGCTTGCCCGCGATTTTTTATGCCTGGCGCAAACCCTGTAGCCGCTGCCGCAGGCTGCGATAAGGCCCGCAGGGCCTTCTTGCGATCGTGAAAACACAGCAGGGTGCATGGGCGTGCAGCGTTGGCTGGGCGGGCTTATCGCGGGCAATCGAGCGTCGACCGGCCGCTCCTACAGGGGCATGGTTTGTACGCGATTTTTTATGCCCGGCGCAAAACCCTGTAGCCGCTGCCGCAGGCTGCGATAAGGCCCGCAGGGCCTTCTTGCGATCTTGAAAACACAGCAGGGTGCATGGGCCCGCGCGTTGGCCGGTCGGGCGTATCGCGGGCAAGCCTCGCTCCTACAGGGGCATGGTTTGCCCGCGATTTTTTATGCCTGGCGCAAAACCCTGTAGCCGCTGCCGCAGGCTGCGATAAGGCCCGCAGGGCCTTCCGGCGATCTTGAAAACACAGCAGGGTGCATGGGCCCGCGCGTTGGCTGGTCGGGCTTATCG
>NZ_JBQENK010000005.1:159343-189301 GCF_052044735.1 Pseudomonas sp. 22526 | reverse complement strand
GCCCGCGAAGGGGCTCAAACCTTCAACACTTTCCCGCTGGCCGCCACGCCGATCAGCATCACCGCGATCAGGCCGAAGGCGATGCTCAAGCTGCTGCCGTGGGCGATAAAACCGATCAAGGCCGGGCCGGCGAGGATGCCGGCGTAACCCAGGGTGGTGATGGCTGGCACGGCGATGGCTTCGGGCATGACGGTCTGTTTGCCCACCGCGGTGTAGAGCACCGGCACGATGTTCGAGCAACCGACACCCACCAGTGCATAGCCCACCAGCGCCGCTTCCCAGGCGGGCGCCAGGGTCGCCAGCAGCAGGCCCGCGGCGGCCACCGAGCCACCCATGACGATCACCCGCTTGGCCCCCAGCTTGTGCACTATGGTGTCGCCAGTCAGGCGGCCGATGGTCATGGTCAGGGCGAATGCGGCGTAACCCAGGCCGGCATAGGCGGCATCCACCTGGCGCTCGGCGCTGAGGAACACCGCGCTCCAGTCCAGCACCGCGCCTTCGGCGAGGAACACCACGAAGCACAGGCAGCCGATGAACAGCACCACGCCGTGGGGCACGGCAAAGGCCGGGCCCGAGCTCTGGCTGCCGTACGGCAACATGTGCGGCGCTGCCTTGAGCAGGGCGGCGACCAGCAGTGCAACCACCACCAGGGTCGCGCCCAGCGGCGACAGGCCCAGGCCGAGCATGGCGCTGACACCGGCCGCGCCGACGATGCCGCCGAGGCTGAACAGGCCATGGAAGCCCGACATCATCGGCCGGCCGCTGGCCCGTTCGACGATCACCGCCTGCAGGTTCACCGTCGAATCCACCGTGCCCAGCCCGGCGCCGAACATGAACAGCCCGGCGATCAGCAGCGGCACCGTGCTCACCGTGGCCAGCAGCGGCAGGGCCAGGCAGATCAGCAGGCTGCCGGCGGCCATCACCCGCCGGCAACCGAAGCGCCCGGCGAGCACCCCGGCGATCGGCATCGCCAGGATCGAACCGACCCCCAGGCACAGCAGCAACAGGCCCAATGTGCCTTCATCGAGCCCGGCCCGGGCCTTGGCGTAGGGCACCAGCGGCGCCCAGGCGGCGATGCCGAAACCGGCGATGAAAAAGGCGATGCGGGTGGCCATCTGTTCCAGGCGGCCGGGGCTGATCTGTTGTTGCGAGGTGTGGGTGTTCAGGGCTGTCATAAAAATCCTTGGCGGTCACCCCGGCGCGCCTGGCGCTTGTCGCCATTGCTGCTGCCGCTGGAGGACCGAGTCTGCCGTTTCACCGACCAGTTGTTGATACACCGCCGGCGACGTGGCGCCTTCGGTGTTGATAAGCAGGACGCGCGAGTGGGCGTCGAGGTGCGCGACTTTGCGCCGCGCGCCATCCTTGCACATCAGGCTCAGTCCCGCGAGGCCCGCGGCGCCGGATTCGCCGGCCACCAGGGGAATGTCCCGGGCGCTGCCGCTGGCCAGTTGGCGCATGGCGTCGGCGGCGAGCGCGTCGGGGACTGTGACAAAACAATCGATCGAAGGTTGCAGGAAGCGCCAGGCCAGGGGCGAGGTGGCGCCACAGGCCAGGCCGGCCATCAGCGAATCCACCGTGCCGCTGGCCTGGGCCGCGCGGCCGGCCTTGGCGCTCTGGTAGAGGCAGTCGGCCTGCTCGGGTTCGACCACCATTAGCCGGGGCCGGTCAGGGCCATGGAATTGCCACAGGTAACTGGCCACGCTCGCCGCCAGGCCACCGACGCCGCCTTGCAGCAACACATGGCTGAACGCCGGCTGCCCGGGCTGGTTGGCGCTCTGTTCCAGCACCTCGGCCACCAGGGCGCCGTAGCCTTGCATCACGTCGCAGGGGATCTGTTCGTAGCCGGCGTAGGAGGTGTCGGCGATCACCTGCCAGCCATAGGTCGCGGCCAGGCGCGCGGCTTCGGCGACCGACTGATCGTAGTGCCCGCGAATCCGCACGATGTGCGCGTCATAGGCAGCGATCGCCAGTTCCCGCTCCAGGCTGACCTGGGCATGCAGCACGATCACGCAGCGACAGCCGATGCTCTGCGCGGCCGCCGCCAGCGCCCGGCCGTGATTGCCGTCGGTGGCGCTGATCACCGTGAAGTCCTTGAGCAACGGGCGGTATTCGCCGCTGAACAGCCCGGGCGCGCTCAGGCCCTGATCCGGCCAGCGCGCAAGGATCTGCCGGACCAGGGCGATCGGTGCGCCCAGGGCCTTGAAGCTGCCCAGGGTCGAGCGCTGGGCTTCGTCCTTGACCCACAGCTGGGCGATCCCCAACTGCTCGGCCAGGTCCGGCAACGCATAGAGCGGGGTCGGCAGCGGGTTGAGCAGCGACCAGTTGGCTAGCCAGTCGCGGCTTTGCGCGGCGCGTTCGATGCTCAGCCACTGCCGCAGGCTTTCGGGGTAGGGCGTGCGCACGGCATGGGGGTTGGCGTAGGGCATGGCGGCTCCTTGAGGTGGCAAGGGGAAGATGGACTCAGGCCTGTTCCAGGCGTCGGCGGACCACGGCCAGCAGCACCTGGGCGCCGTCGAGCAGTTGCTGGTCGTCGGTATGCTCCCGCGGGTTGTGGCTGATGCCGCCGCGGCTGGGCACGAAGATCATCGCCGCCGGGGCGATGCGCGCGATCATCTGTGCGTCGTGGCCGGCGCCGGAGGTCATGGGCCGTTGGCTCAGGCCCAGTTCGCGGGTGCAGGTTTCGATCAGCCGGGTCAGCCCGGGGTCGAACGCCACCGGTTGAAAACGCGCCAGGGTTTCGCAGGTAATGGTCACCCCTTCGCTGGCCGCGGCATCCTCGAGAAACCGCGCCAGGCGTTGTTCGGCGGCCAGCAGGCGCTGCTCGTCGGGATCGCGCAGGTCGACGCTGAACACCGCCCGGCGCGGAATGACGTTGATCACATTGGGCTGCAGTTGCAGGCAACCGACGGTGGCCAGGGTGGTGCCAGCGGAGTCCTGGGCCAGCTCACGCAGGAACACCGTGGTGGCCGCGGCCACCCAACCGGCATCGTGGCGCAGGTGGGTGGGGGTGGTGCCGGCGTGGTTGGCGCTGCCCTGCACGCTGATCTGCTGCCAGGAGATGCCCTGCAGGTTTTCCACCACGCCGATCTGGCAGTGTTCCGCTTCGAGGATCGGCCCCTGTTCGATGTGCAGTTCCAGGTATTCATGGGGCAGCAGCGCCCCGGGCTCCATGTCGCCGGCATAACCGATGCGCGCCAGTTCGTCGCCCAGGCGGCTGCCGTCGGTGCCGATCAGGTCCAGCGCCTGATCGATGTCCAGGCCGCCGGCGTACACCAGCGAGCCGAGCATGTCCGGCTGGTAGCGCACGCCTTCTTCGTTGGTGAAGGCGGCGATGCAGATCGAGCGCCGTGGCGTCACCCCGGCCGTGCGATAGGCGCGCGCCACCGCCAGCCCGGCGAGCACGCCATAGCAGCCGTCCAGCGCGCCGGCATTGGTCACGGTGTCGATATGCGAGCCGATCATCAGTACCTGCTGTTGGCCCTGGTCGCCGTCGGCGCGCAGGGTGCCGAAGATATTGCCGATGCGGTCGATGCGCACCTGCAGGTCGAGGGCGCGCATCCAGCCGACCAGCAGGTCGCGGCCGGCCTTGTCGGTATCGCTCAGGGCAATCCGGGTACGCCCGCCCTGTTGCGGGTCGTGGCCGATGGCGGCCAATTCTTGCAGTTGCTGGAGCAGGGTCGCGCCGTCGAGGCGCAGGGAAGGGGGTAAAGAAGCGGCAGGCATCGCAGGCAGGTTCCAGGTGGCTGATGGGGCTGAGGGCCCGGAAATAATATTGCGTGGCTGGCGAATTTATTTCGCATAATCGCCAAGCTCTACGCAATTTCATTCCATTATTCGGCCCGCCACGGATTCCCGCCCCATGACCACCAGCCTGGATGCCTACGACCTGAAGCTGCTCGCCGAGCTGCAACGGGATGCGCGAACCCCGCAAAGCGAGTTGGGGTTGCGAGTGAACCTGTCCACCGCGGCGGTCAACCGGCGCCTCAAGCGCCTGACCGACGAAGGGGTGATCGAACGCTACAGCGCGGTCGTCGCCCCCGAGGCGCTGGGCTATGAGCTGAGCATCATCGTCGAGGTGGAGGTGGAGAGCGAACGCATCGATCAGCTCGATGCGCTCAAGCGCAGCTTCCAGGCCTGCCCGCAGGTGCAGCAGTGTTACTACGTGGCGGGCGAGTGCGATTTCGTGCTGATCTTCGCCGTGCGCAACATGGCCCAGTACAACGAATTGACCCGCGAGCTGTTCTTCGAGAACAACAACGTCAAGCGCTTCAAGACCCTGGTGGCCATGAGCCGGGTCAAGGTCGGGCTGGATGTGCCGACCGCCCTTTGAGATTCCCACAACACCTGTAGGAGCGAAGCTTGCTCGCGATAAACGAAAACGCGGTCTGTCAGGCGGACCGCGTCGTTCTTATCGCGAGCAAGTCGGATCGCCGCCCGTTCGCTCCTACAGAAGCCGGGTATCTCTGGCTTGCTCGTGGGGCAGGTCGATCAACCCTGGCGACGGGCATCCAGGCTGAAGCGGCCGGCGCCGTAGGCCACCACTTGCAGCAGGCCGCCGGCCATGGCGATGTTCTTGAAGAAGTGGATGAACTGGTTCTGGTCGCCCAGGTTGTTGTGGAAGGCCAGGGCGGTGGCCACGCTGAACACGGCCAGGCCCAGGGCCACCAGGCGGGTGCGGTAGCCGGCGATCAGCAACAGGCCGCCACCCAGTTCCACGGCGATGGCGATACCCAGGGCCAATTGCGGGAAGGGCAGGCCGACCGACTGGATGTAACCGACCATGGCGGCCGGCGCGGCGACTTTCGAGAAGCCGGAGAGGATGAAGATGGCGCTGAGCAGGACGCGCCCGATCAGGCCGATGCTGGCGTTGGTGTTCGAGGTGGCGGACAGGCTGTTGGTCAGTGTGGACATGCTGGATTCTCTCAGTGGGTTCGGCCTCACCACTCTGGTGTGCCGCGATGGAGAGAAGTTTGCCACTGGCTTTATGAACGCAATAGCCGAATAATTTCGAGTGTCAGGTTCGATTTTCTAGAACATAGCCTTTGCGAGAACAGCACCATGTCCAGCAATCCCGGCACGCCCACCCTCGATCAATTGCGCATCTTCCTCACCATCGTCGAGGTCGGCAGCTTTGCCGGCGCGGCGCGCAAGCTGCATCGCGCCACCTCGGTGATCAGCTATTCCATGGCCAACCTGGAGCTGCAACTGGGGGTCACGCTGTTCGACCGCAAGACCACCCGCAAACCCCAGCTCACTGAGGCCGGGCGCACGGTGCTGGCCGAGGCGCGCAGCATCTACAACGGCATCGACGGCCTGCGGGCCAAGGTCAAGGGTTTGCTGCAGGGGCTGGAAGCGGAGGTCCACCTGGTGATCGACGTGATGTTCCCGGCGGCGCGTATCGTCGATGCGCTGAAAAACTTCCGCCGCGAGTTCCCCACGGTACAGCTGCACCTGCATATGGAGGCCCTGGGTGCGGTGGCCGAGATGGTGCTGGCGGGGCGCGCCGCGGTGGGCGTCAGCGGCATGGTGCACCGCGATCTGGCCGGTATCGAGCGGGTGCAGGTGGGGTTCGTCCAGCTGATTCCGGTGGCGGCTCCGGAGCATCCGTTGGCGCAGGCATCGGTCAACCTGCCGGGGGCCGGCCGCGAGCATGTGCAACTGGTGCTGTCGGACCGTTCCGAGCTGACGCGCAACCAGGATTTCGGCGTGGTCGGCACCCACAGCTGGCGCCTGGCGGACCTGGGCTCCAAGCACATGCTGCTCAGGGAAGGCATCGGCTGGGGCAACATGCCGGCGCCGATGGTCGAGGAAGACCTGGCCAGCGGGCGCCTGGTCCAGCTCGACCTGCCGGGGAGCCAGGGCCTGCCTTATGGCTTCGACGCCATCTACCGTCTTGACACGCCACCGGGGCCGGCGGCGTCCTGGCTGATCGATTGGCTGGTGGCCCAGACTCAGTCCGCGGCCTGATCGACCTCCCCGCCAGGGCCGAGGGCCTGGGCCAGGAAGTCGACGAAGAAGCGGATCTTCTGCGACACATGGCGATTGCTGGCATACACCGCGTAGATGGTGCGGCCTGGCATGGAGTAGCAGGGCAGGACCCGCTGCAACTGGCCGCTGTCGAGCAGCGGCTGGGCGATGAACGAAGGCAGGGCGCCAATGCCCAGCCCGGCCTGGAGCATGTCGCTGAGCATCAGGCTGTTGTCCACGGCAAAGCGCACCGGCAGTTCCAGGCGGCTGCTGCCTTGCGGGCCTTCCAGCTGCCAATGGCCGGGATGCTCGGCCAGGCGATAGGCCAGGCAGCTGTGGTCGCGCAGATGGTCGACGGTCTGCGGGCTGCCATGGGCCTGCAGGTAGGCCGGGGCGGCGCAGATCACCTGCTCGATTTCCCCCAGTCGGCGGGCGATCAGCGATGAGTCGCTCAATTGCCGGCGAATCCGCAGCGACACATCGAAGCCTTCGCTCACCACATCCAGCAGGCGGTCGTCGAGGGTCAGGTCGATGCGAAATTGCGGGTAGCGCCGCATGAAGTCGGCGAGGATCGGCGACAGCACCTTGAGGCCGAACGACAGCGGCGCGTTGACCCGCAGGCGGCCGCCGGGCTCGCGGGTGCCAGCGCGGGTCGCGCATTCCAGGGCCGCCAGTTCGTCGAGCAGGTGGCAGCACTCGCTGAAGTAGGCCTGGCCGGCGTCCGACAAACTCATGCGGCGCGTGGTGCGCAGCAGCAACAGGCTGCCCAGGTGTTCCTCCAGCTGGCGCACCTGCTTGCTGACGGCGGCGGTGGATTGCCCCAGGTCGTTGGCTGCGAGGCTGAAGCTGGCGCGCTCCACCACTCGGCGAAAGGTGCGCATGGCTGCCAGCACATCCATATTGTTTCTCCTGGGTTGAATATGTCTTAACGAAACGCCTGATTATCGCCGAATTGTTAATCCATACCATGGCCACTTCATTTCACAGGAGTGTCGTCATGACTGTTTCCCGTTTGTCGCGTGTCATCCCCGGCCTGGCCGCCTTGTCGCTGTTCAGCGCCCTGTTCAGCGCCCTGTTCAGTGCACAGTGCAGCGCCGCGCCCCAGGCCGAGGTGGGCGTCAGCCCTTGGGGGCCGAAGGATGAAATCGGTCGCCTGAACCTGATCACCGAGCAGTCGCGGGCGGCGATCATGGCCCGGGTCAACGGCAGCCAGGCCTACGACCTGGCGGTGGACTATTACGTTGGTATGCCCAGCTGGCAGGCGGCGGGCGATCCTCCCTATCAGATGTGGATGACCCACACCCCCCACGGCAATGTGATCGCCGACCCGATGCAGGTCGGCGAGCCGATGAACCGGCATGTCAGCTACACCGGCTCGGCGGTGTCGATGTACGCCCACATGGGCACCCATATCGATGCGCTCAACCACTTCGGCCTCAATGGCAAGATCTGGAACGGCTTTCGCGCCGACCAGCACCTGGGCGACCGTGGCTGGAACGTCACCGGCGCGGAAAAACTGCCGCCGATCGTTGCTCGTGGGGTGCTGATCGACGTCGCCGCGGCCAAGGGCGTGGACATGCTGGCCGACAATTACCGGGTAACCCGCGCCGACCTGCAACAGGCGCTGAAGGCGCAACAGGTCAGCCTGGAAAAGGGCGACGTGGTGCTGATCCGCACCGGGCGCATGCGTGACTATGAAAAGGCCCAGGCCTATATGGCCAACCCGCCGGGCATGAGCCTGGACGCGGCGAAGTTTCTGGTGGAGGAGGGCGGCGCCATGGTGGTGGGCGCCGATAACCTCAGTTTCGAGACCTTCCCGTCGGAGGTGGAGGGCAACTACCTGCCGTTGCACACCTACCTGCTGGCGATGCAGGGCGCGCCGATCCTGGAGCTGGTCAACCTCGAAGGCCTGTCGCGGGACCGGGTGTACCAGTTCGCCTTTATCGGCGCGTCGTTGAAGTTCCGCGGAGCCGATGCCGCACCGATTCGTCCTATCGCCTTGCCGATTCGCTAGGCGACGTTTGACCTGTAGCCGCTGCCGCAGGCTGCGATCGAGCGGCACGCTCGCGGCGGTCTTGCGGGCGCTGGAGACCCTGCGGGTCTGTCGCAGCCTCGCGGGCTCGGCAGCGGCTACAGGGGCTGCACCCTCGATGGCCGGTGGTGCTCGATGCTTGTGTAGCCGCTGCCGCAGGCTGCGATCGAGCGGCACGCTCGTGGCGGTCTTGCGGGCGCCGAGACCCTGCGGGTCTATCGCAGCCTCGCGGGCTCGGCAGCGGCTACAGGGGCTGCACCCTCGATAGCCGGTGGTGCTCGATGCTTGTGTAGCCGCTGCCGCAGGCTGCGATCGAGCGGCATGCTCGCGGCGGTCTTGCGGGCGCTGGAGACCCTGCGGGTCTGTCGCAGCCTCGCGGGTTCGGCAGCGGCTACAGGGGCGGTGACACCCTCGATATTCCGGTCGGGCCCGATGTTTGTGTAGCCGCTGCCGCAGGCTGCGATCGAGCGGGACGCTCGCGGGGATCTTGCGGGCGCTGGAGACCCTGCGGGTCTATCGCAGCCTCGCGGGCTCGGCAGCGGCTACAGGGGGTGTCAGCGGCTGGGCTCAGTCTTGCCCGCACAACGTTCGCAAGGCCGGGTCGCGTATTTGCATCAGTTCGAACAGCCCCAGGGCGCGGAGCGCCGGCAGGGCGGCCAGCAGGTCCTGCTCGGCGGCGCGCCGCTGTTCTGTCGGCGTGGCCGGTTCGGCCCAGAGCCGGGCATTGGCCAGGAAGGCCCCCACCGTGCCCTTGCGCACTTGGGTGCCGTTGAAATCGGCATGGTTGAGATGATCGGGTAACAGGTCTTCGGCGCGCATGGAGCAGTCCTCGTTTGAATGAGCTTTCAGTCTGCGGCTTGAGGATTGGCTAAACTGCCTGATTCATGCCATTGAATAACCTGAAACTGCCAATGTCCCAACCTCTGGTTTCCTCCGCGCTCGCTCAAGCCCAGGGCGGCCCGCTGCTGGTCGCGGCCTGGCAACAGAGTCCGATCGAGCGGTTGACCGCCGCCCACAGTCACGCCCGCGGCCAACTGCTTGGCGCCCGGCGCGGCCTGCTGTCGGTGACGGCGGCCGACAGCCAGTGGGTGGTGCCGGCGACCCATGCAGTGTGGGTGCCGCCCCGGTGCGAACACGCCTTGCGTTCCCATGGGCCGTTCGATGGCTGGAGTGTCTATATCGAGCCCGACGCCTGCCACGAACTGCCAGCGGAGCCACGGATCATTGCCACCTCCGGGCTGTTGAGGGAGGCGGTGATGCGTGCGGCGAGTTGGCCGCAAGGTGCGCTGGATAAGCCGCAACTGCACATCGCCCGGGTGATCCTCGATGAGCTGGTCAGCTTGCCGGTGGAACCCTTAGGTTTGCCGTTGCCTGTGGACCCGCGGTTACGGCGGATCTGCCAGGCGCTGGCCGACGACCTGGCGGACAACCGTGGTCTGGAAGCCTGGGCGCAGTGGGCGGGGATCTCGTCGCGGACCCTGGCCCGGCGTTTTGTCGGCGAGACCGGTTTTGCCTTCAGCCAGTGGCGGCAGCGGGCACGCCTGCTGCGGGCCCTGGAGCGCCTGGCGGCGGGCGACGCGGTGACCCGGGTGGCGCTGGACCTGGGCTACGACAATGTCAGCGCCTTTATCGCCATGTTCCGCCGTCAGTTCGGGGTAACGCCGGGGCGCTATTTCGCCCGGTTGCACCTGTAGGAGCGAGCTTGCTCGCGATCAGGCCCGCCTGATCATCCCGCCGAAAACCGCTCCCGGCTGTTGCTCAGGTGGGTCCACATCGCCGCCCGCGCGGCATCCGGGTCCTGGCGGCGGATGGCGGCGTAGATGGCTTCGTGTTCCTGGTTGGCCAGGGTCGCCAGTTGCGCCAGGTCGACATCGCCGCGCTCGGCGTCACGCACCCGGGTCCGCGGGATCAGGGCGTTGCCCAAAGATTGCAGGATCTGCACGAAATACGGGTTGCCGGTGGCTTCGGCGATCAGCAGGTGGAAGCGCTGGTCGGCCTCCACGCAGCTGTCGTTGTTGGCCAGCAGTTGCTGGTAGTCGTCCAGCGCCTGGCGCATCTGCGCCAGTTGCTCGGCGCTGCGCCGGCGGGCGGCGAGGGCCACCGCCTGGGTTTCCAGGCCCAGGCGCAGTTCGAGGATGTCGCGCACGCTCAGGGCGGTATCGACATTCAGGCGCAGGCCATGGGTGTCCTGGCGTTCCAGCACGAAGCTGCCGACGCCGTGGTGGGTCTCCACCCAGCCGGCGGCCTGCAGCTTGGAGATGGCTTCGCGCACCACGGTGCGGCTGACGCCATGGGCGCGGACGATGGTGCTTTCCGACGGCAGCTTGTCACCGGGCTTGAGAATGCCGCGCATGATCTGCTGGGTCAGGTCGCTGACCAGCTCATGGGCCAGGTTGGTGGAAGGGCGACGGCGGCCCGGGGCGATATCGGATTCGCTGTTCATGGCAAGGTCGCGCGGGGAAAGCCAAGAGCTTATCACTGAAGCGATAAGACTTGTCTGACATGTACGACAAGTTGTCGGATAAGTTGTTGCTGGATTCAGCCTGTTTTCCCTGCGAGCGGGGCGATTGAAAAAATATCGTGTTCGCTGGATATTTTATTTATTCAAATAAAATCAATTACTTAATTTTATTTATCGATGTCCTCTTCGCTCAGAAAGACTCTGTGCGCAGGTTTCTGTCGTGAATCGCTGCTTGTGACGTTATTTTTGTACTTGTATGATGACTGTCAACTGCGGCGCTCGCCCAGTTACCCGCACATAACAACAAACAAGTGGGAGAGGCATAGTGAACACCACCCTCAATCCGTCCGGGGACGATTCCCTGCTGGCCAGCGCCGTGGCGAAGGTCAAGCGCCATGTGCTGCCGCTGTTCGTGATCATGTTCATCGTCAACTACATCGACCGGGTCAACATCGGCTTCGTCCGCACTCACCTGGAACATGACCTGGGCATCGGCGCTGCGGCCTACGGTTTTGGCGCCGGGCTGTTCTTCATCGGTTACGCGCTGTTCGAAGTGCCATCCAACATTTTGTTGCAGCGGGTCGGCGCGCGGATCTGGCTGACCCGCATCATGTTCACCTGGGGGCTGGTGGCCACGGCCATGGCCTTCGTGCAGAACGAAACCCAGTTCTATGTGCTGCGCTTCCTGCTGGGGGTGGCCGAGGCCGGGTTCTTCCCCGGGGTGATCTACTACTTCACCCGCTGGCTGCCTGGCGTGGAGCGGGGCAAGGCGATCGCCATTTTCTTGAGCGGGTCGGCCTTGGCTTCGCTGGTCTCCGGCCCGCTGTCCGGGGCGCTGTTGCAGATCGAAGGCCTGGGCTGGCACGGCTGGCAGTGGATGTTCATCATCGAAGGCATGGCCTCGGTGCTGCTTTGCGGTTTTGTCTGGTTCTGGCTCGACTCCGCGCCCCGCGACGCCAAGTGGCTGAGTACCGCCGAACAGGACGCGCTGGTGCTGGCGATCGACAACGAGCAGCGCGAGCGCGAAGCGGCGATGCCGGTCAAGCCGTCGCTCTGGACCCTGCTCAAGGACCGGCAGATCCTGCTGTTCTGCCTGATCTACTTCTGCATCCAGCTGACCATCTACGCCGCCACCTTCTGGCTGCCGAGCATCATCAAGAAGATGGGCGACCTCAGCGACTTGCAGGTGGGCTTCTTCAATTCCATTCCCTGGCTGATCTCGATCATCGCCATGTACGCCTTCGCCGCGGCCTCCGGCAAATGGAAGTTCCAGCAGGCCTGGGTCGCCATCGCGCTGCTGGTGGCGGCTGTGGGGATGTTCCTGTCCACCACCGGCGGGCCGGTGTTCGCCTTTGTCGCGGTGTGTTTCGCCGCCATCGGCTTCAAGTCGGCGTCCGCGCTGTTCTGGCCGATTCCCCAGGCTTATCTGGATGCACGCATCGCCGCGGCGGTGATCGCCCTGATCAACTCCATCGGCAACCTGGGTGGCTTCGTCGCCCCGGCTACTTTCGGTTTGCTGGAGCAGCGCACCGGGTCGATCCAGGGCGGGCTGTACGGCCTGGCGGCGACCTCGATCATCGCCGCGATCATCGTGTTTTTCGCCCGCACCCGGCCCAAGCCCGTTGCCGCGCCGGCGCCCTTGGGCGAAACCCGCCCGCTGCTGGATAAATCCCACTGATTTTTGCCGACAGGAACCGACCCATGACTTTTGATTCCACCCAGCATCACCCTGGCCAGACGCCCCTCATCACCCGCCTGCAAGTAGTGCCAGTGGCCGGGCATGACAGCATGCTGCTCAACCTCAGCGGCGCCCACGGCCCGTTCTTCACCCGCAATATTGTGATCATCAGCGACAGCGCCGGTAACACCGGAGTCGGTGAGGTGCCGGGGGGCGAAAAGATTCGCGCCACCCTCGAAGAGGCCCGCGAACTGCTGCTCGGCCAGCCCATCGGCCATTACCAGAAGCTGCTCAACCGGGTGCGCCAGCGTTTTGCCGGGCGCGATGCCGAGGGGCGGGGACTGCAGACCTTCGACCTGCGCGTGGCCATCCATGCGGTCACCGCCCTGGAAGCGGCGCTGCTCGATCTGCTTGGCCAGTTTCTCGGCGTGCCGGTGGCGGCCTTGCTCGGCGAAGGCCAGCAGCGCGAATCGGTGAAGATGCTCGGCTACCTGTTCTATATCGGCGACCGGCGCCAGACCGACCTGGCCTACCGCAACGAAGCCGAGGCCGACGATGCCTGGCTGCGCCTGCGCCACGAGCCGGCGCTGAACGCCGAGGGCATCGTGCGCCTGGCCGAGGCGGCCAGGGCGCGGTATGGCTTCAACGACTTCAAGCTCAAGGGCGGCGTGCTGCGCGGCGAAGAGGAGATGGAGGCGGTCACCGCCCTGGCCGAGTGCTTCCCCCAGGCGCGCATCACCCTCGATCCCAACGGCGCCTGGTCGCTGAAGCAGGCGGTCGCCCTGTGCCGCGACCAACACCAGGTGCTGGCCTATGCCGAAGACCCCTGCGGAGCGGAAAACGGTTACTCCGGGCGTGAGGTGATGGCCGAGTTCCGCCGCGCCACCGGGCTGCCCACCGCGACCAATATGATCGCCACCGACTGGCGGGAAATGGGCCACGCGATCCAGCTGCAAGCGGTGGACATTCCCCTGGCCGATCCGCATTTCTGGACGATGCAGGGTTCGGTGCGGGTGGCGCAGATGTGCCATGAATGGGGCCTGACCTGGGGCTCGCATTCCAACAACCACTTCGATATTTCCCTGGCCATGTTTACCCATGTGGCGGCCGCGGCGCCGGGCGAAATCACCGCCATCGACACCCACTGGATCTGGCAGGACGGCCAGCACCTGACCCGCAACCCCTTGCAGATCGTTGAGGGCTGTGTGGCGGTGCCGCAGACGCCGGGGCTGGGGGTCGAGCTGGACCTGGATGCGCTGGCCCGCGCCCATGAGCTGTACAACAGCCGGGGCCTGGGCGCGCGGGACGACAGTGTGGCCATGCAGTTCCTGATCCCGGGCTGGCGCTTCGATAACAAGCGGCCGTGCCTGGTGCGCTGAGCCAGGTAGGGGAAGCTTGGTAGGGGGCTTGGCCGGGCCGCTGCATTCACAGTAATGTCAGCGGCCCGTCTGCTTTTGGAAGCTCCACATGACTTCTTTCTACGATGCCCGCGGCAATCTTTACGGCGTAGTGGCGCCCGCCACGGTACGTGAGCTGGGGATTGCCTTGCCGGCCAGCGCGGCCGAGGCGGCGTTAGCCCGGGCCGACTGGAGCGAACAGGCCATCGAGGCCTTGTGCGGCTGGGCGCCCGGCACCCGGCCGGAAGGGGCCAAGGCCCATCGCAGCGACGGCTTGCTGGTCGGGCCGTTCCAGGACGCGCCACCGTTCGACCTGCTGATCGTCAACACCGACGGCACCCTGGCCGAGCGCAGCGGCAACGGCCTGACCATCTTTTCCCAGGCCTTGACCGAGCAAGGGCTGCTGCCGGCTCAGGGGCCTACGGAGTTGCGGGTGCACCATGACAAGCCGGATGGGGTGTCGCCGGTGGCGACTGTGGTCGAGCCGGCGCAGGTGGCCGGGGTGTCCGGCTTCTGGCTGGACCTCGGGCAACCGGGGTTCGGGCCACAGGCCGTGGGCGCGCAACAAGGGGTCGAGCATGAGGGTTCGAGCTGCGTCGACCTGAGCCGTGTGCGCGGGTTGGCGCGGTTGCGTCCGGAATGGAGCCGCAGCCAGTTCGTGCGCATCGGCAACCCTCATTGCGTGACCCTGGTCGACGACGCCAGCGCCTTGCCGAGCAACCGGCAGATGAGCGAGGCGCCCCTGGCCGAGGCCCTGACCCGCATCGCCTACGCCATGCCCACCGGCAGCGGCGAACCTTGCCCGGCGGGGGTGAACCTGCAATGGGCGTGGCTGGAAGGCCCACAGCGTATCGCCGCGCGGGTGTTCGAACGCGGCGAAGGCGCCACCGCATCCTCCGGCACCAGCGCCAGTGCGGTGGCCAGCGCGGCGTGGCGGGTCGGTTGGGTCAAGGCCGGCGAAGTGGCGGTGGTGATGCCTGGCGGTACCGCGCCGTTGCGCCTGGAAGCGCAGGGTGGGGAGTTGGTGCGGGTCAGTCTGTTCGGTACGGCAACGGCTATAGGGTAAGCCGAACGATCGCTATCGCGGGCAAGCCTCGCTCCTACAAAGTCGCGGCGGGCGCACCATTGCGGCCAACCCAATCCCTGTAGGAGCGGCCGGTCGACGCTCGATTGCCCGCGATGACGTCAGTGGCCGTTACACAAAACCCGCATCGCCCGGCAGCTCCACCTGGGCCATCTGCCGTTTCATCAGCACCTTGCCGTCGCGGATCGAGTACAGCGGCAGGCCCTGGCTGCGGATCATTTCGTAGTCGCTGTCGGCCGACAGAATCAGCAGGTTGGCGGGCCTTCCTTCCTCCAGGCCGTAACGCTCGCCCAGGGCCATAGCCTTGGCGCTGTTGTCGGTGACCAGGTCGAGAGCGCTCTGCAGGTTGCGGTAGCCGAGCATGTGGCAGATATGCAGGCCGGCTTCCAGCACCCGCAGGATGTTGCCGTTACCCAGGGGATACCAGGGGTCGACGATCGAGTCCTGGCCGAAACACACGTTCATCCCGGCTTCCAGCAGCTCGTTGACCCGAGTCACGCCGCGGCGTTTCGGGAAGCTGTCGAAGCGCCCCTGCAGGTGGATGCTTTCGGTGGGGCAGGAAACGAAACTGATGCCCGAGTGGCCGAGCAGGCGGAACAGCTTGGCGCAGTAGGCGTTGTCATAGGAACCCATGGCGGTGGTGTGGCTGGCGGTCACCCGCGCACCCATGTCGCGGCTGCGGGCCTCTTCGGCCAGCACTTCGAGAAAACGCGAATGCGGGTCGTCGGTCTCGTCGCAATGCACGTCCACCAGGCAGCCGGTGCGTTCGGCCAGGTCCATGAGGAACTTCACCGAGCTCACGCCCTGGTCACGGGTGTACTCGAAGTGCGGAATGCCGCCCACCACATCGGCGCCCAGGCGAATCGCCTCTTCCATCAGCTCGCGGCCGTTGCGGTAGCTTTCGATGCCTTCCTGGGGAAAGGCGACGATCTGCATGTCCACCAGGTGCGTGCTTTGCTCGCGCACTTCGAGCATGGCCTTGAGCGCGGTCAGCTCCGGGTCGGTGACATCGACATGGGTGCGCACATGCTGGATGCCGTGGGCGGCGAGGGCACGGATGGTTTTGCGGGCGCGGGCCTTGGTGTCTTCCTGGGTGATGGTGGCCTTGCGCTCACCCCAGCATTCGATGCCTTCGAACAGGGTGCCGCTCATGTTCCAGCGCGGCTCGCCGGCGGTGAGGGTGGCGTCCAGGTGAATGTGCGGCTCGACGAAGGGCGGCACCACCAGGTTGCCGCCGGCGTCGAGGTCGTCAGGGCCCAGGGTCTGGGCCTCGGTCTGCCGGGCGATGCTGGCGATGCGGCCATTTTCCAGGCGCAGTTCATGCAGGCCTTCACGGTTGCGCAGGCGGGCGTTGATGATGAGCATCGGAGCTATTCCTTTTTCAATCCAGGCGGTCAGGGTACGGCGCTCGGGCCGGCGGCCGCAACGTCGCGTGGCCCCGGCTCATGCCTGGATGTCCGCCGCGGTGGTGGCGCGCGCGCCGAGCAGGCTGCTCAGCAGCATGTAGCTCAGGGCGGCGGCCGCGATGCCCACCAGCGGCGCGACCCAGGGCGAGCCGAAGGCCGCCACGGTGCCGATGGCATAGGCGCCAAGGCCAGCCCAGTTGAACGCCGGCAGCTTGCTGTCGGCCAGGCGCGGGTACTGGCCGCGGTAGCGATAGAAGAAGTCGGCCATGATCACCCCGCCAATCGGCGGGATCACCGTGCCCAGCAGAATCAGGTAGGGCACCAGCAGGTCGTACATGCCCAGCAGCGCCAGCAGGGTGCCGATCACCGCGCCGACCAGGGTCACGGTCTTGCGCCGGCCGGTGCGCAGCAGGTTGCAGCCGGCGACGGCGAAGTTGTAGATGGTGTTGTCCTGGGTGCTCCAGATATTCAGCAGGAGCATGGCCATGGCGGCCATGGCGAAGCCCTGCAACAGCAGCACTTCGACCACATCCGGCTGCTGGTAGACGATGGCGCCGTAGGCCCCGATCAGCAGCATCAGGCCGTTGCCGATAAAAAAGCCGATCAGGCTGGCCAGCACCGCGACCCTGGCCGAGCGGGAAAAACGCGTCCAGTTGGTGGCCTGGGTGGCGCCGCTGACGAAGGTGCCGAACACCAGGGTGATGGCCGTGGACAGATCGAGGCTGGCGCTCGGCACCACGGCCAGCAACCCATCGAGGCCGCCGACCTTGACCGTGGCCACCCACATCGACAGCAACAGCAGCAGGGCCATGGCCGGCACCGCAATATAAGAGAGGATTTCCAACCCGCGGTAACCGACGTAGGCGGTGGCGCAGAACACCATACCGAACAGCACCATCAGCCCCAGCACCGTGCCCTGGCCCAACTCGAAATACTTGCCCAGCACCACCGCGGCGGTGGCGGTGCCCCAGGCGTACCAGCCGATCTGGGTGAAGCCGAGGATCAGGTCGCTGAGCTTGCTGCCCACCTCGCCGAAACAGAAGCGCCCCATCAGCACCGAGTTCAGGCCGCTCTTGAAGGCGATGTAGCCCAGGCCCGCCGCGTACAGGCCCAGCAGCAGGTTGCCGAGCACTATCACCCCGAGCATCTGGCCAAAGCTGAAGGCCACGCCGAGCTTGCCGCCGGCGAACATGGTGGCGGTGAAGAAGGTGAAGCCCAGCAGCACCATGGCCGTGGAGGCCAGGCCCTTGCGCGCGTGCATCGGGACTTCGCTGAGCGGGTAGTCGTTGCCGGGTGCGTGCTGGGTCATGGCCTGTCCCTGGTGGCTGAGTGTTACAGCGCTGTTGCAGCAGGCGTGCCAAAGGACCTGACACCCGGCGGCTACCCGGCAGGTATAGACGATGGCACGAATGCCACTAACGCGCGCTGCTCACTTCTGGGGCCGGGCCGGCACGAAAGCAGTGCAGCGGGTGATGCTCGCGTGGCTGCAAGGGGCCTGAGCATCAGTCGAACCGCACCTGGGTGGTCTTGCCCTGATGAAAGTCGAAGGCTTCCTGGATATCCCGTTCCACGGTGCGTCCCAAGGACAGCGCCGGCAGCTGGTCGAGGGCGAAGAAGGCGGCCTCGGTGGTTTCGCTGCCGGCCACTGGCGCTGCGCCGTGTTGCCGGTCGCAGAGGAAATACAGCTTGTAGAAGTCGCGGTGATCGGCCTTGTACGGCCCCTTGGCCTTGTGCCGGACGCTGTACAGGCCCCGCACGCTCACCTCGAGTCCGGCTTCTTCGTGGATTTCCTTGATCACGTTTTCGGCGGCCGACAGGCCGACATCGGCGTAGCCGCCGGGCAAGGCCCAGAGGCCGTCGGTCATTTCCCGCACCAGGAGGATCTTCTGTTCCTCGATCAGCGCGCCGCGCACTTCCACCATCGGCGTCGAATAGCGTTGGGCAAAATCCGAGACCAGGCCGGTGATGCGTTCCAGCGGGACATTGCCCAGTTGCGCGAGCATGTCGTGGGCGATATCGGCGACTTCCTGGTAACGCTCGCGATCGAAGGGGTCCTTGCAGAAATGCAGCCCGGTGGAGGCGAGGGCCTGCAAGCGTTTGGCGTGGGTGAGCCAAGTGTTTTCCATGGTGCGTGTCCTCAAGTAATCGCTGGGGCCAAATCCGTCACTGTAGGAGCGAGCTTGCTCGCGATGAGGCCCCTGAGCATTGCATCGGCCTTGAAGACTTATCGCGAGCAAGCTCGCTCCTACAGGGGGTGTGCCGGGCGTTGGTGGACGAGGTAGGCGGCCAAGCGCGGTAGGGCCTCTTCGGCGCTGCGGCTGTGGCCGGCCCAGGTGCAGGCCAGCATCAGGTTGCGCGGCAGCTTGAAATCCTCCACCAGCAAACCTTCGGCGTCGCGGCCCTCGGCGTCATGGGGCACTTGTTCGCGCAGGGTCGCGGGCGTCTCGAACCAGGCCCACACCGGTTTGCCCAGGGCGATGGCCATGCCCACCTCGAAGGCGGTGCCGGAGTCCGGCTCCAGGCCGCGAAAGTCGTTGAGGTTGGCCAGCACCGCGTCGCAGTCGCGGATCATCCGCATGTTCTGCTGGCAGATCAGCTGGGCGGTCTGCTCCGGCGTCGGCTGGGCCGGTACCTGATGGTCGATGGGGTAGAGGCCTTGCAGGCCCTGGGCGTGGCACAGGTTTTTGAGGTATTCGCCGCGGGCAATGGCATCGCGGCGAAACAGGTCGAAACCAGCGAGGTAGATACGTGGGCTCATGCCTTGCTCCCGGCCTGGGGTAGAAAACGCAGGAGCGCAGCGACTATGGCTTCCGGTGCGTCTTCCTGCAGCAGGTGGCCGGCGTTGGGTACGGCCTGGAACCGCGAGCCGGGGATCAGCTGGTGCAACTGGCGTCCGCGTTCGATGGGAATCCACTGATCGTCCTCGCCCCAGAGGATCTGGGTCGGGCAACGAATGCTCGGATAGAGCGTGGCCACCTCCGTGGTGTAGCGCTCGTCCATCTGCGCGATCTGCCGGTAGAAGGCGGCCTGGCCGCTGGCGCCGAGCCAGGGCTGGACGTAGGGCGCCAGCTCCTGGTCGGGGATTTCGCGCTGGATCGCCCCGCGGATATAGGCCGGCACAATGGCGCGCTGGATGTAGTCCGGCACGCCGCTGAAGGCCTGTTCATGCTGGCGCACGTGCTGTACGAAGGGCGAGCCCCAGGGCGACAGCGCCACCGGGTCGATCAGGGTCAGGCTGCGGTAGTCCTTGCCGTTGAGCAGGTGGGCGCGCAGGGCGGTGGCGCCGCCGAAGTCGTGGGCCACCACGTCCGGGCGTTCCAGGCCCCAGTGCTCCAGCAGTTCGGCCAGCAGCTGGTTCTGCACGCCGAGGGACACATCCTGGCCGGCGGCCTGTTCCGATTGGCCGTAGCCCAGCAGGTCGAAATAATGCACCCGGTGGCTGGCGCTGAAGTGCGGGGCGATGCGGTGCCAGACGTAGGAAGAAAAGGGCGTGCCGTGGACCAATACCAACGGCGGGCCGTCGCCGTGAATGGCGTAGCGCACGCGGTATCCGTTGAAGCGATATTCCTGATCCAGAAGCCAGTCGCTCATGGCGATGTTCCTCTTGGCGAGAGAGGCCAGATCATAGGGCAAAACGAGCGGTGATGCGGTATTGGCAGGGGGGAGTGCTGCTCTGTAGCCGCTGCGGCGGGCTGCGCGAAGGCCAGCCTGCTGCGCAGGATCGCAGCCTGCGGCAGCGGCTACAGGTGGGGATTATTCACCGCGATAGATGCAGCCGCTGGTGCAGGTCTCGTGGATGCGGATCGCACTCAGCTCCGGCAGCAGGGGTTTGAGCTCGTTCCAGATCCACTTGGCCAGTACTTCGCTGGTGGGGTTTTCCAGGCCGGGGATATCGTTCAGGTAGTTGTGGTCCAGGCGCTCGTAGAGCGGCTTGAAGATCTCCTTGATTTCGGAGAAGTCACGAATCCAGCCGGTGTGCGGATCGACATCGCCGCTCAGGTGGATGGCCACCTTGAACGAGTGGCCGTGCAGGCGTCCGCACTTGTGGCCTGCGGGTACGTGGGGCAGGCGGTGGGCGGATTCGAAGGTAAATTCTTTGAAGATTTCCACAGTGTCGGTCAGCTCGGTCAGGTGGCTATCGCCGCGGGCGATGTAAGGCAGGCAGCGAGTTTACCAGCTTGGTTGCGCGGGTGCGGGAAAACACTGACTAAAGGGTCAGCAGGCGCTCGCCGAGACGACCATTGCCGGCCAGCTCGAGGAACTCGTCGCCCAGGCGCCGGCTTTCGTCCATCGCGCTGCGCCAGTATTGCTGGCGGCTGGCGTCGTCGCCCATGAAGCGCTTGAAGTCGTTGCGGTCCGGCAGCTTGCCGTAGGGCAGGCGCGCCAGGTATTCCTTCGACGGTGCCAGCAGCAACACGTCCTGCAGGCGCCCCGGGTTGCCGCGGCGCCAGGGCAGGGTCTTGTCGAACCAGCCGGGAATCACCCGATCGGTGAAATGCGGGTAGAGCACGATATCCTCGCCGCTGTAGGGCAGGTCGAGGTGGTAGTCCAGCAGGCCGCCGTCGCGGAAGGTGCCGGCCCCGGCGCCGGGCAGGTCGCGCACGCCTTGCATGACCATCGGGATCGAACCCGAGGCCAGCAGGGCCTGGCGCAGGTTGCCGGTGTCCAGCGGCACGAAGCGCGAGGGGAAGTCATCGAGGGCCCGCAGCGGCGGCGCCAGGCGCGGGTCGTGCAGCACCAGGCGTTCGAAGTGCCGCGACAGGCGCGCGCGGCCGCGCAGGTTGTCGGCGATCACCGAGGACAATCCCAGGCCCAGGCGCCCGCGATGGTCGTCGGCGAGCAGGCCGTGGCTTTTCACCACTATGATGTTCAACCGGTAGTGCGGGTTGTCGAGAATGCTTGCGTCGCGGCCGTCGAGCAGCTCGTGCAGCATGCGTTGCGAACTCTGGCTGATCTGCGCCATGGTCACGCCCTTGGCGAAACTCTGGGCGTTGTACAGCTGGCCCAGGCGGCGGATGCCTGCGGCGGCGTCCGGCAGGCAGGCGCTGGCGAAGCGCCAGGAACCCACCGAGGCACCGATCAGCGAACGTTCCCGTGGCGCCGCCGGTAGCCATTCGCCGAACAGCGCCAGGTCCAGCCCCTGGATGCCCAGGGCTTTCGGCCCGCCGGCGGCGCCGGGCAGGGTGCCGACTTCGGCCGCGCTCAGGCCGTTGGCGCGGATGCGCGCCAGGGCGCGTGGGCCGGCCTTGAGGGTCAGGGCGGGGAACTTGATGTGGATAGCGGTCATACCGGCCTCAATCTCGAGCGACAGGTGAGTATAAAAGCTCGGGCCAGCGGCGCCGAATGAAACCTGCGCGCTGCCGATGATGGCCATTCAGTTTCAATTAAGTTCGCTTTGTTATCTTGCCGTTATCTGGAACGCCGTAAGCCACACATAACTAGAAAGTGGAGACACCCCATGAAATCCCTGACTGCCCTGTTCACCGCGACCCTCATCGGCATGACCGCCAGCCTGGCCCATGCCCGCGACCTGGGCCCCGACGAGGCCCTGAGACTGCGCGACGCTGGTACCATTGTGTCCTTTGAAAAACTCAATGCCACGGCATTGGCCAAGCACCCGGGTGCGACCATCAGCGAAACCGAGCTGGAAGAGGAGTACGGCAAGTACATCTACCAGATCGAGATGCGCGATCCCCAAGGGGTTGAGTGGGACCTGGAATTGGACGCGGTGAGCGGCCAGGTGCTCAAGGATCATCAGGATACGTAATGAAGGTGAATCTACGCGCCAGCGCCAAGGTGGCCCTGGCGCTTCTGGCTTTTTGCTCGGTGGCGCTGGCCCGCGACCTGGACCAGGACGAAGCCCTGCGCCTGCGCCAGCAAGGGGTGATCCTGCCGCTGGAGCAGTTGCTGCAACAGGCCCTGGACCGTTACCCCGGGGCCAAGCTGCTGGAAGCCGAGCTGGAAGAAAAACACGACGTCTATATCTATGAAGTCGAGCTGCTGACCGCCGAGGGCGTGGTCCGCGAGCTGGACCTCGAGGCCGCCACCGGCCGCTTACTGAAAGACAAGGAAGATGACTGATGCGCCTGCTCCTGGTGGAAGACCACGTCTCCCTGGCCGACGAACTGCTGGCCGGGCTCAACCGCCAGGGTTACGCCGTGGACTGGCTGGCCGACGGCCGTGACGCGTTGTACCAGGGTGCCAGCGAGCCTTACGACCTGATCGTGCTCGACCTCGGCCTGCCGGGGGTGCCGGGCCTGGAGGTGCTGGAGAAGTGGCGCGCCGGCGGCCTGGCGACCCCGGTGCTGATCCTGACCGCCCGCGGCTCCTGGGCCGAACGCATCGAAGGCCTCAAGGCCGGCGCCGACGACTACCTGACCAAACCCTTCCACCCGGAAGAATTGCACCTGCGCATCCAGGCGCTGTTGCGCCGTTCCCACGGCCAGGCCAACCAGCCGACGCTGCAGGCCGCCGGGCTGCACCTCGATGAAGGCCGCCAGTGCGTGGTGCGCGACGGCGTGGATATCCAGCTGACCGCCGCTGAGTTCCGCCTGCTGCGCTACTTCATGCTGCACCCGGAACAGATCCTCTCGAAAAGCCATTTGGCCGAGCACCTCTACGACGGTGAGACCGAGCGCGATTCCAACGTGCTGGAAGTCCACGTCAACCACCTGCGGCGCAAGCTCGGGCGCAGCGTGATCGAAACCCGTCGCGGCCAGGGCTACCTGTTCGGCGGGAGCGCCCAGTGAGGTCGATCCAGCGCCGCCTGAGCCTGGGCCTGATCAGTGTGATGGTGATTGTCGGCCTGGTGCTGGCGCAGACCAGCCTGTGGCTGTTCGAGATGGGCTTGCAACGCTACCTGGAAGCCGGCCTGCGCAACGACAGCGAAAGCCTGCTGGTGGCGCTGGTGCGTGGCCCCCAGGGTTTGCAGCTGGACGAGCGGCGTCTGTCGCCGGCCTATCAGCGGCCGTTTTCCGGGCATTACTTCCGCATCGACTTCGATGACGTGCACTGGCGTTCCCGTTCGTTGTGGGACCAGGACCTGCCGAAACTGGAACAGACCGGTCTGCACAGCAACCTGCAACTGGGGCCGGAAGGCCAGCGCCTGCTGGTGCTGCGCACCGATTACCGACGCCTCGGGCAGTCGATTTCCATCAGCGTGGCCCAGGACTACACCCCGGTGCGCGAGAGCTTCCTGCGCATGCAGCAGGTTGGCCTCGGCCTGGGCCTGGCCGGCTTGCTGCTGATCCTGATCCTGCAGCGGGTCACCGTGCGCCGCGCCTTGCGCCCGCTGGAGCAGGCCCGCGAGCAGATCGCCCAATTGCAACGCGGCCAGCGTTCGCAACTGGACGAACAGGTGCCGCTGGAACTGGAGCCATTGGTGGCGCAGATCAACCATTTGTTGGCCCATACCGAAGACAGCCTCAAGCGCTCGCGTAATGCTTTGGGCAACCTCGGGCATGCGCTGAAGACCCCGCTGGCGGTGCTGCTGAGCCTGGCTTCCAACCCCAAGCTGCAAGCGCACCCGGAGTTGCGCCAATTGCTTGAGGAGCAACTGGAGCAGGTGCAACAGCGGCTCAATCGCGAGCTGAACCGCGCGCGCCTGGCCGGCGATGCCTTGCCCGGCGCGCTGTTCGATTGCGACGCCGAGCTGCCGGGACTGCTGGCGACCCTGAACATGATCCATGGCGAGCACCTGGACCTGAGCTATCAGGCGGCCCCCGGCCTGCAATTGCCCTGGGACCGGGAAGACCTGCTGGAGCTGCTGGGCAACCTGCTGGACAACGCCTGCAAGTGGGCGGATGCCGAGGTCGCGCTGAGCGTCTGGCAGACCGCCGAGGGTTACGGTCTGGCGGTGGACGACGACGGGCCGGGGATTCCCGAGGAGCAGCGCAGCCAGGTGTTCAGCCGTGGCACGCGCCTGGACGAACAGACCGACGGCCACGGTCTGGGGCTGGGTATCGTGCGCGACATCGTCGAGAGCTGGGGCGGGGCGCTGCGCTTGCTGGAAAGCCCGCAGGGCGGGCTGCGGGTGTTGATCGAGTTGCCTGGGCGCCAGTAGTGGCTGGGGCTGGGCCTTGTGCTGACAGGTCGATCGCTATCGCGNCGTCAGTGTAGGAGCGAGCTTGCTCGCGATGAGATTCTTCAGACCCGGAACTGATCCATCAGGCTCTGTTGCTGGTTGGCCAGGCTGTTCAGCGACTGGCTGACCCGGGCCGATTCGTTGGCCTGCTCCGACAGCGACTCGGTGACGTCGCGGATGGTCGCCACGTTGTTGTTGATCTCCTCGGCCACCGCGCTTTGCTCTTCGGCAGCGCTGGCGATCTGCAGGTTCATGTCGCTGATCACCGTCACCGCGTCGCCGATCTGCCGCAGGGCGGTGACCGCCTGGCCGACCTGCTCGACGCTGCCCTGGGCCTGGCGATGGCTGCTGCCCATGGCGCCGACCACTTCCTGGGTGCCGCTTTGCAGCTCCTCAATGACCTGGCGGGTTTCCTCCACCGATTCCTGGGTGCGGCGGGCGAGGTTGCGCACTTCGTCGGCGACCACCGCGAAACCGCGCCCGGCCTCGCCGGCGCGGGCAGCCTCGATGGCAGCGTTGAGGGCCAGCAGGTTGGTCTGCTCGGCGATGGCGCGAATCACTTCCAGCACCGTGCCGATCTTCTCGCTGTTGGCGGCCAGGCCTTCGACCTGGGTCATGGCGGTGCTCATGTCGGCCGCCAGGTGATCGATGCTGGTGGTGGTGCGGTCGATCACGCTCAGGCCCTGGCGCGTGGCCTGGTCGGCATCGCGGGCGGCCTGGGCGGCCTGGGCCGCGCTGCGGGCGACGTCCTGGGCGGTGGCGCTCATCTCATGGGAAGCGGTGGCCACCTGGTCGACCTGGCGATACTGCTGCTCCATGCCGGCGCTGGTCTGGGTGGCGATGGCCGAGGATTGGTCGGCGGTGCCGCGGGCGTCCTGCACCGAGCGTTTCACCTCGGCGATGATAGGTTGCAGCTTGTCGAGGAAGCGGTTGAACCAGCCGGCCAGCTGGCCCAGCTCGTCCTGCTTGTCGTAGTCCAGGCGCCGGGTCAGGTCGCCTTCGCCGCTGGCGATGTCTTCCAGCATGTGCGCCACGCCGAGGATCGGCCGGGTCACGCTGCGCGCCATCAGCCACACCAGCAGCAAGCCGAGCACCGCGGCCAGCAGGCCCAGGCCCAGCTCGACCAGGGTGCCGGCCTTATTGCTCTGGTCCAGCTGGTTCTTCAGGGCTTCGGCCGGGCCCACCAGGACCCGCTCCGGCACTTGCAGCAGCACGCCCCAGGGCTTGCCGTCGGGAATCGGGGTGAAGGGCGCGAGCACTTTCAGTGCGCTGTCGTTGTGCAGGCTCTGGGTCTGGGTGCTGGCCGACAGCAGGCGGATCAGTTCGCCGCCGTTGGCCTGGTCCAGCTGGTCCAGGCGCTGGCTGAGCTTGCTGGCGTCGGCGCTGTAGCCGGCGAGCAGGCCGACCGGGCTGATGATGCTGACTATGGTCTGGCCGTCATAGAGCTCTTTGCTCGCTTGCTGGCTGACCGATTGCAGGCTGTTGAGGTTGATGTCCACCGACAGCGAGGCGATGACTTTGCCGTTCACCAGCAGCGGGAACACGATGCTGGTCATCAGCACGTTCTGGCCGTCGATCACATAGAAGTAGGGCTCGATCACGCAGGGCTTGAGGGTGCTGCGCGGGCAGGTGAACCAGGCGTTGGCCGGCTGGCCGCTGGGGCCGGTGGTGGTATCGCTCATGTCGCTTTCCGGCAGCGCCATGGAAGTCAGCTTGCCCGGGGTCGGCTGCGACCAGTACAGGGCGAAGCGGCCCTTGTCGTTGCTGCCCAGTTCGTTCTGGCCGCTGAAGAGTTCGTCCTTGCCGTCCAGGGCATTGGCTTCGAACACCAGCGACAGGCCGAGCAGGTCGGGGTTGGCCTGCAGCGCCGACTTCACCTGGCGGGTCAGGTCCTCGCGCAGGTCGAAGGCATCGAGGAAGCGCTTCTCGGCCTGTTCGCGCAGGAACAGCACCTGGCGCGAGAAGCCGTGGCCGTATTGATAGGCGTCCATGAATTGCTGGCGAATGCCCAGCGCCTGGACTTCGCCCTGGGCCTCGATGCGGGCCTGGGCGGCTTCGTTGAGCATCTCCATGCTCGAAGCCTTCACCAGTGAGGAGCTGTGCTCCATGCGGTACAGCGAAAGCCCCACCAGCAGGGTCACGATGCCGGCCAGGCAGAGTCCGGCAAGCAGGGTGATTTTCCACTGGATGGAAAGTTGTCTGAGCGACATGGAGACGTCCTTATTCGATATTTATTTGAGACTTTGCAACGTATCGGCCGAAGAACGGCCTTCTTTAAACGCTCGTTCGAATTTTCCAGGTTTGTGGGCTTACGCCTGTAGCCGCTGGCGCAGCCTGCGATCGACTGCGCAGCAGTCGTAAAGCGGACACCTCATTACATCCAGGCTTGACGGTCGCCCTTTGCGGCCGCTGCGCGCCCGATCGCAGGCTGCGCCAGCGGCTACAGGGAACGTGTTGGCAGGGGGCGGGTTTTGACAAGCGTTGCCCGCTGCTGCAAAGTGCGCGCCCTCTAATAAGACCCTCCTTTTTCAATCCGGCGTCGGCAGCCATGCCCTCTGGCCGGACTCATTCCTTTTGCGGCGTTTTCCCGCCGCAGTGCCATGAGGTAACGATGATTAATGCAGTAATTGCCGCGGTTGGCGTCATGCTGGTCCTCAGCCTGTCCCGCGTGCATGTGGTGATCGCGCTGATCGTAGGCGCGCTGGTGGGAGGGCTGACCGGTGGCCTGGGTATCGAGGCGACCCTCAAGGCTTTCAATAACGGCCTCGGCGGCGGAGCGACTGTGGCCCTGTCCTACGCCTTGCTCGGTGCCTTCGCGGTGGCGATCGCCAAGTCCGGCCTGGCCCATGCCCTGGCGGACAAGATCCTGCTGCTGGTGGACCGCCAGGACGCCAACGGCGGCGGCAGCGTCAAATGGCTGCTGATCGGCCTGTTATGGGTGGTGGCGATCGCCTCGCAGAACATCCTGCCGATCCATATCGCCTTCATCCCGCTGCTGGTGCCGCCACTGTTGTATGTGCTGAGCAAATTGCAGCTGGACCGACGGCTGATCGCCTGCGTCATCACCTTCGGCCTGATCACCCCGTACATGTTCCTGCCGGTGGGTTTCGGCAATATCTTCCTCAACGAGATCCTGCTGGCCAACGTCGCCCGCAGCGGCGTGGACATCAGCAATATCAATGTCACCCACGCCATGGGCATTCCGGCGCTGGGCATGGTCTTCGGCCTGCTGCTGGCCTTTGTCAGCTACCGCAAGAAGCGTGTGTATGACCTGGAGCTGATCGAGAAAGTCGAGCAGGTGACGGTGCAATACAACCCGCGCACGCTGCTGGTGGCGGGCCTGGCGATTGTCGCGGCCTTTGTCATCCAGCTGTTGCTGGATTCGATGATTATCGGCGCGCTGTCCGGCTTCCTGATCTTCTCGGTGTCGGGCATCGTGCGCTGGCGCGAGACCGACGACCTGTTCACCGAAGGCATGAAGATGATGGCGATGATCGGCTTCATCATGATCGCCGCCGCCGGTTTCGCCGAGGTGATGAAGGCCACCGGCGAGGTGAAGAGCCTGGTGGAATCCTCGGCCAGCTGGATCGGCCACAGCAAGGGCGTCGGCGCCTTGCTGATGCTGCTGGTGGGGCTGCTGGTGACCATGGGCATCGGCTCGTCGTTCTCCACCGTGCCGATCCTGGCGACCATCTTCGTGCCGCTGTGCGTGCAGCTGGGCTTCAGCCCGCTGGCCATCGTCTGCATCGTCGGCACCGCCGGTGCCTTGGGCGATGCCGGCTCGCCGGCCTCGGACTCGACCCTGGGCCCGACCTCCGGCCTGAATATCGACGGCCAGCATCACCATATCTGGGACACCGTGGTCCCGACCTTCCTGCACTACAACCTGCCGCTGCTGGCGTTCGGCTGGGTGGCGGCCATGGTGCTCTGAGACCGCAGGGTTTCAGCTGCACCGTGTTGTTGCTATCGCGAGCAAGCTTCGCTCCTACAGAAGCATCAGATATCTGTAGGAGCGAAGCTTGCTCGCGAAAGATCTCAAGGGCGCTGCGTGTCCGCAGGTTCAACGCATCGTCCCGCGGGGCTCAACTTTTGTTCCGGCGTGCCGTTAAGGCTGTATCCCGCCAATAAAATCCAGAGTGAGCCTCCTATGCGCCTAAGTCTGAAGGGCAAAGTCCTGTCCCTCGCGGTCCTCCCGGTCTTGCTGTTTGCGCTGGTGATCAGCCTGACCACGGTTGTCATGCTCAAGCAGCAGGCAAAGAACGAGGTGGACGAGACAAGGCAGCGCCTGCTCGGCGAGGCCAAGACCACGCTGCAGAGCTATGTGGAGGTGGCCCTGAGCACCGTCAAGCCGCTCTACGACGCGGCGGCGCCCGGCGATACCGCGACCCGCGCCCAGGTGGTGAAGCTGCTGTCGAACATCACCTACGGCAAGGACGGTTACTTCTTCGGCTACGACTCCGAGACCGTGCGCCTGTTCAAGGGCAACAGCCCGGACGGCGTGGGTAAGAGCTTCAAGGACAACCGCGACCCCAACGGCGTGTACGTCAACCGCGAGCTGGTCAAGGTCGGCAAGGACGGCACCCACTATGTGCAGTACAGCTCGACCCAGCCGGGCAGCGACGTACTGGTGCCGAAACTGGGCTACACCGAATACCTGCCCAAGTGGGACCTGATCCTCGGTTCCTCGGTGAACCTGGACGGCATCGACGCCCAGGTGGCCGAGGTCGAGGCCAGCGTCAACGAACGCATGCAGGGCATGGTCCTGAGCATCATCGGCATCGCCGTGGTGGTGCTGCTGGTGATCGCCGCCATCGGCATGCTGGTGGCCAATACCATCCTGCGGCCGCTGAACCTGATGAAGCTCAACCTCGACGATATCGCCGCCGGCGAAGGCGACCTGACCCGCCGCCTGGCAATCACCAGCCAGGACGAGCTGGGCGACCTGGCCGGCTCCTTCAACCGCTTCGTCGACAAGATCCACGGCCTGGTGCGGCAGATCACCGAGATGACCGGCCAACTGACCGGCCTGGTGACCCAGGTGTCCGAACAGGCCCAGCGCTCCGAGCAGGCCATGGAGCGCCAGCGCCACGAGACCGATCAGGTGGCGACGGCTATCAATGAAATGTCGTCGGCGGCCCAGGAAGTGGCGCGCAGTGCCCAGGGCGCGGCCGTGGCGGCGCAGCAGACCGACGAGGAAGGCCAGGCGGCCAAGCGCGTGGTGGATGGCAGCATCCAGCAGATTCACGCGCTGGTCAGCGATATCCGCAGCAGCGGCACTTCCCTGGACAGCCTGCAGAAGGACGTGGCGTCGATTGTCAGCGTGCTGGACGTGATCCGTTCCATCGCCGAACAGACCAACCTGCTGGCCCTCAACGCCGCCATCGAAGCGGCGCGGGCCGGTGAGGCCGGGCGTGGTTTCGCGGTGGTGGCCGACGAGGTCAGGGCGCTGGCCAGCCGCACCCAGCAGAGCACCCAGGAAATCCAGGGCATGATCGACCGCCTGCAACAGGGCACGCGCACCGCCGTGGAAGCCATGCGCCGCTCCAGCGATGCCGGTGATGGCACCTCGCACCAGGCCAACGAAGCCGGGGCCTCCCTGGATGCCATGGCGCAGCTGATCGGCACCATCAACTCGATGAACGCACAGATCGCCAGTGCCGCGGAAGAACAGACCGCGGTGGCCGAAGAGATCAACCGCAGCGTGCACCAGATCGCGGTGGCGGTGGACAGCGTCGCCGACGAAACCCAGCTTGGCGCCCAAACCTCACGCAGCCTGGCCGACCTCGGCCAACGCCTGGGCAAGCTGGTGGGGCAGTTCCGTATCTGAGTCCTGGAGATCGCTATCGCGGG